>DASZXF010000399.1:0-30977 GCA_035546055.1 Ktedonobacteraceae bacterium | reverse complement strand
TGGAAACAGAGAACAGCGAACCAGACCGTGTAACACGCTGGCTCTGCTGCTGGCGCATCCACGTCCTGCGAGGAGATGCGCTGTATGTCGTCTCATGCTTGCTCATACTCTGTCTTCCAGAAATGATATGCTATTACGATTCTCAATCCATTGGATGATGAAGCAAGTCTAGCACATTGCAGAGAGAAAAACAATCCTCCAGGGCTTTCCCATTCTGAAAACGGGAAAGAGGGTGAGAAGCTTTTGGGAACGAGCAGCTTCACGCTTCTGAGTGCTAATCGTCTGTATCGGTCCTTTTTTCTTGAACTGCTTGCTGGCCAAGAGTCAAAAAAGATGCCTCGGTCGCGTCGTGTAGAACACGGATGAGCAGTTGCAATTCCTCGCCACTATAGCGCTGTAGGAAGCGGATAAAGCCGCTCAAAGACGTGGAAAGCGCCTGGCAGCGCACCGATATCCACGGCAAACGCCTGGTGATTATCCCTTAAAAAGCAAGAACGAACAGAGGAGCCAGGAGAGTGGACGCGACCGCTCTCCTGGCTCCTCTGTTCGTTCTTGCTGCTCAGCATATTATGCGCTACGAGTGCGCAGCTCTTGCAGGAGGGCCAGGCGCTCACGAGCCACGGAACTGCCGGGATTGACCTTGCCCAGGTTTTTGTAAACGCGGCTGGCCTGCTCGTACTCGCCGACCGATTGATAGGTCTGACCGAGCATATCGTAGGCGGCGAAGTTATTGCGATCCAGGGCGATGAGCTGCTGGAGGGCCGCGACCGCTTCTTTGACCTGGTGGGTATCGAAGTAGTAGCGAGCGATCTTCTCCTGGTAGATATTCGCCTCTTCGGGTCGCTCAAGCTGGTAGCAGTAGCCGACGACTTCGCGCAGCAGATCCATATTGGTGGGATCAAGCTCGACCGCGCGGCGCAGATTCATAAACGCCTCTTCGGTGCTGCCCGTTTCCGCGTAGACGTTGCCGATACGGCGCAGGGTTTCGCTGGCCTGCTCCAGTTGATTGCGGCGCAGGTAGATGTCGGCGAGCAGGCGCAGTTCGCTGATACCTTCATCGATCATACCGCGATTGATGTAGATATCACCGAGCTGTTCGTGCGGGCGCGGATCTTGCGGGGCAATGCGCACCATCTCGTTGAGCACGCTCAGGGCGTTGTCGGCCTGGCGCTTGCTGCGATAGTGCTGCACAAGATCGGCATACTCATCCAGCGCGCTATTCATATCGCCACGGCGGGCCGAGATTTCCGCCAGGGCGGAAGAGACCTCATCCTGGTGCGACGTGTGCTGCTTGACCTGGCGCAGAATGGCCTGCATCTGTTCCTGCTTGCCCACGCGTCCGTAGATTTTGGCCAGCAGCAGGGAAATCTCCACCTCCGGCGCCTGGTGCTCTTCGCCCTCTTCGCGCGGACGGGCCGCCCAGATCGAAGGATCAACTCCGCTGCCGGAGCGGCGCACAGCCTGTAGCGCCTGTTCTAGCTGCTGAATGGTCGCCTCTGGCTTGCCCTGGGTCAGCAGACATTGGGCGGTGCTGCAACGCGCCAGCACTTCATAGGAACTGTCGCGCATGGCCATCTGATAGGCGTCAATAGCCTGATCGAAGTAGCCAGCCTGCTGATGGATCTGGCCCAGAGAGAAACGCACATCCGCGTTATTGGGATAGGTTTCGCTGGCCTGGGTGTATTCGCGTACCACGAAATCGTAGTGCTTCAGACCTTCACCGCGCAACTGCCAGCGTACCCGGCTCAGCACTTCCAGCGCCGTCGAGCGCGTCGAGCTGGTGCCGGTGATCATCGCCACGTGCCAGCGCACCAGGGCAATCAGATTGGTCGGATCAACCTGGAGCACACGCTGATATTCGGCGGTTGCCTGCTGCGCGCGGCCCAGTTTTTGCAGAGCCAGGGCGTAATTCAGGCGAGTTGGCACGCTGGTCGGACTCTCCTGCAAAGCCTGCTCCAGTTCGGTCAGCGCGCGGTCCATATAGCCCAGCTTGAGGTAGGACTCGGCGGCCAGGGTGCGCTCGCGCAGGAGTTCTTCCTTGTCGCCCTGAGCGGACAGCAGCGCGATCAGGCGCACGCGGTAGGTCAGGTTATTGGGTTCCAGCTGGAGAATGCGCCGGTAGGTCGAAACCGCGTCATCGGCGCGTCCGTTGGCCATATAGGTTTCGATCAGGATCGCGTACTTGGTGATGGCCTGTTCGATCTTGCCCTGGCGCACATAGATCTCGCAGAGTACCTGGTGGATATCCAGGTATTGCGGCGCCATATCGATCACGCGCAGGCACTCCTCGGTCGCGGGCGTCAGCAGACCGTGGTTGATGTAGCGCTGGATATCCTGCATCGATTGCACTACCTGCATACGGATATTCTCAGGCAGCATCGCGGTGCTGGCGACCACCGAATCGGCCACCTGTTTCAGCAGAATTTCGTCGCGCGACGAGCCGGCGATCTGGCTGAGCAGAGCTTCGGCGGAAGCCCTGGGCGCCGGCGCCGGAGGAGTCTGCAAAATCGGACTCATCTGGTCCACCGAGAGTACCGGAGCGGCAGGGGCCGGAGGCGCCACTGGAGGAACCACAGGAGCAGCGGGAGCCGCCGGAGGCGGAGCCGAGGCCGCAGGAGCCTGGGGCGCAGCGGGAGCGGCTGGCTGAGGTGCCTGGATACCCATCGCGGCGGCAGCCCAGGCCATCTGCTCCGGCGTCAACATCATCGTCGCCTCGTTTGCAAGCGGTGAACTCGCGGCAGGAGCTGGAGCTGGAGCGGGCGCAGGGGCCGGAGCCGGTGCAGCGGGCGTACCAGTCAACCAGTCGGGCGCGGACGGCGCCTGAGCGGGAGCAACAGGAGCAGCTGGCGGCTGCTGGCCCATCACCATGGTTGGCTGAGCGGGTGGCAGCGGCGCGGACGGCGGCTGTCCCACGGGAGCGGCTGGCTGTGCCGGCGAACTGGCGGACGGCTTGCCCGCCTGCGCTTTATCGGCATCGCTCAGAATGCCGGTCAGCCAATCGGGCAGATCGCCCAGCGAATTGGGATTGGCAGGCATGGCCGGCGCGGCGGCTCCAGGAGCTGGCGGCGAGGCAGGCGCCTGCGGTGCGGGAGGCGCCGCCTGGTTAAAGACCATCGTTGCGCCATCCGCATTGGGAGGCATCTGCATGCCCGGTATGCCCTGATTGGGAGGCATCTGCATGGTCTGCATGCCCGGTATGCTCTGATTGGGAGGCATCTGCATGGTTGCCATTTGCTGGTCAGGTGGCAGCGCGCGCGTCGTATTCGGCTGCTGCATCGGCGGTGGAGTTTGCGGCACATTCTGGGCCTGCTTCATCATAAACTCCACCTGGGCCACCTTATCGTTCCAGCCCCGGCTGCGCAAAAAGCCCAGCAGGGCGTTATAGACCGTCAGAGCCTGCTCCTGCTCGCCAAGCTGGCGGTGGGCATCGGCGGCCTCCTGGCACAACTGCACCAGTTGATCCGACTCCTCCAGAGTCAGAGCATCCAGGTTCACCCGGTCCACAGCCTCATCGAAATGCATCGTTGCTGTGCGCAAATCGCCGCGAGCACGATAACACTGACCCAGAGCGTAATAGCAAGAAAGCGCGTAATCAGGATCGTTCAGCAAGGTCTGGAACTGGCGAATAGCCTCATCCCAGCGCCGTTGTTCCTGGTAAAGCCAGCCCAGAAAATAGCGAGCATCAGGTCGATCAAAGCCGCTTTCCAGGATCTGCTCGCAGAGGGCGATAGCATCGTTAAAACGACCCTGGGTTTGAAAGGTTTGAGCCTGTTTAAGCGCACCCGTGACCTGCGAGGCCGCAATGCGTTGTCGAGGGGCGGAAGTCATACCGCCGGCCATGCCCGGGGCCGTCATCGCCGGACCCGGGCCTCCGCCAAAATTGCCCGCGCTACCCATATTACCCATGATGCTAGAATTACCTCCGCTTGAATTGTTCAACATAACCATATCCGTGGCAGGTGTGCCGGGAGTGGCGGGCGTTCCGCCCGTGCCTGCCTCCTGGGTTAGCGAACCTGAGGCCCGCTGCATCAGCGCCCTGATCTGAGTCAAGAGGCGCTGTGCCTGCGCGTTTGTGGCATCGAAGCGCAGCACATCTTCACACTGCGCCCTGGCCGCCTGGCTATCATTGCGCTGGATATATCCCTGAGCTGCTGCCAGCCGCTCCTGGATCATCAGCGCGACATCCTTTTTACTAAAATAGTATGCGGCAAGGCGTTCGTGCGGCTCAGGATTGCCGGGCGACAGTTGTACGGTTTTCTGCCAGGCCGCTTCTGCTCGCGCGCCCTGTCCCGCTTGCGAATACAGATCCGCCAGGTGCAGATACGCGCGATACGCTTCTTCTCGCCGGTTCAGAATGACAAACAGTTCTGCCGTTTTGCTCAACACGATCACATTGCTGGGATCGTGCGCGAGAACCTGCTCATATTCCTCTAGAGCCAGTGTCCACTGTTTCATCTGCATATAGCAGAAGCCCAGTCCACTGCGCGCCTTCGCATCATCCGGGAACTCTGCCAGCGCCTTCTGGTATTCTTGAGCGGCCTGCGCCCACTGGCTCTCCCAGTGGTAGCGGTCGGCGGCGTTCATTGCTGTTGTGAAAAGTTGTTTATCCCCAGGCATGAACGACTTTCTTCCTCGTCTTTTGCCGCGCTGGCAAAATTTATCTAGTAGAGACTAGGTTACTACAAATGTAGCCCACATGAGCTATCGGTTCTTGTTTTTGGTACTAAAGTACCTTGTGCCATCAGGTCGCATTTGATCACACAGGACACCAGCCTTACCCGCTCTATGCCGTGTTGACTGAGATGGCGTCCGCCATGTATCCGGGGAAGCGCCAGAACTTATCCCCGGTAGTTGGTGAACTGCAGGGCTACGGGCAGATCTTTCTGTTTTAAGAAGGTGATGACTGCCTGTAGCTCGTCGCGGCTTTTGGCTGTGACGCGAATGGCATCTCCCTGGATCTGCGGCTTCACTTTGGGGAAGCTATCGCGGATCTGTTTATTGATATCCTTGGCGAGTTCCTGCGAGATACCCTGCTGGAGGGTGATCTCCTGGCGAACTTTGGAACCTGACGCGGGCTCTTCTTTGCCATACTTGAAGATTTTCAGCGACAGGCTACGCTTCACCGCCTTGGTTTCCAGGATATCACGCACGCTTTTGAGCGTCATGGCGCTGTCCGCCAGGATGGTTATCGTGTCCTTACTATGGGTGACTTCGGTTTTTGTATCTTTGAGATCATAGCGCGTCTGAATTTCGCGCCGTGTCTGATCGAGAGCATTCACCAGTTCTTGCTCGTCAAATTGAGATACTACATCAAATGAACAATCAGCAGCCATGAATTTCCTCTTTTTCGTCTTGAAATGGGACAAAAGGTCTATCTTTAGCGCTACCACGCTCTGTATGCCAAACGATACCAGGATGTTGCGCGTATCCAGGGCATTGTAGCGTATTTTGGCGCATTTTGCCAGCTATCTCCCCATGTTGGGTGTGTTATAAGCGGCAGGAGTGTGCTATGATGGGGACGAGACTACATTTTATTTCAGGAGAATGAAAAGAATTATGCCCGCAACTATCTTTGATAGTCGCCCGCTGGTGGCGCGCATGACCGAGGAATTGCAGCTTGAGGCGGCGCGCTTTCATAAGCAGTACAGGCGCTCTCCTCGCCTGGCGCAGATTATTGCCGGTCACGATGGAGCTGCCGAGGTGTACAGTCGCCAGTTGACCCGTGCGTGTCAGCAGATTGGCCTGGGCTGTGCGACCCTGGCTTACCCCTTTGAGATCAGCGAGGAGGAGCTGCGCGCGGAGGTGGCCCGGCTGAACGACGATGCGCATACGGATGGGGTGGTACTCCTCCTGCCGCTGCCTGAGCATATTCGCCAGCGGGTGGTGACGGATGTGCTGGCGCCGGAGAAGGATGTGGATGGTCTGGGCTCGCGCAATGCCGGCAACCTCTCGCTGGGCTTCCCCAGTTTTATTCCTTCGACGGCTGACGCGGTGCTGGCGGTGCTCAAGGAAGCCGGTTTGCCGGTGGCCGGACGCCATGCCGTGGTGGTGGGACGTAGCAATATTGGCGGCAAGCCGATTGCCCTGGTGCTTTTGCGCCATGACGCGACGGTGACGATCTGCCATTCATATACGCAAGACCTGGCCAGCATTACGCGCAACGCGGATATTCTGGTGGTCAGTACGGGGCGTCCGCATAGCATTACGGCTGAGATGGTCAGGCCGGGCGCGATTGTGCTGGATGCCGGCATTAATCCGCTCGATGGGAGCGTGGTGGGCGATGTCGATTTTGCCAGTGTGCGCGAAGTTGCCTCTTTTCTCACCCCGGTACCCGGCGGCCTGGGTCCGCTCACCCGCCTGATGCTGATTCGCCATACCTTACTCGGTCCTCAATAAACAATAGCCAATTTGGCTGGGTAAAAAAATGGCTTTGCAATCCTGGGGACAGCGTAGTTTCCTGGTGCGCGACTTTTTTTGCCTGCCTCTGGCCTGATTTTTCCCTGGTACAATGGGTCACAGAGAATAGACCAAAGCTTATGTAGTTGTCATCTTCTCAAGCGTGTCGTGATGGGGTGCCGGCAGGGCTGCTTGCGCTGCGAGGAACGACGTACACTGGAGCCGCCATGGTCGATGTGACTTTGCAGTAGGGACGCAGCGTATTACTTTTGTATTGTAACCAAGGGAGATCCCAATGAGCCTGAGTTCTAACGCTGATGCTACCAAACGCCAGAACACCAGGGCGCAGGCACGCGCCCGCCTGGAAAACTTCCCCATCGATAGCATTTTTGTGAGCGACGAGCAGATGCAGCGTTTTGAGTTGCTACGTCTGGCCTTTTTCGTCTTAAAGCTGCGCAAGCTAAATGAGCAGATGACCAGGACCACGGAAGAGGGTCCGGCTGAGCAGGATGAGCAGGCTTTTGCTTTCCAGCGCAACCTGCTCCACCATACCATTTTCCAGCAGATTTTGACCCTGACCCGGCTCGGTGCTCGCGAACAGGCTATGCAAATTATTTCCGCCTGCCATACGAAGTAGAGCTGGCGGCGAAGTCGCGCGCGTTCATGATATCACCCTGAATGTGCAGGATGATGCCCTCTTTTTCGAGCGCCGTGCGTAGCACCTGCAGGCTGACCTGGTTGCCAACGGCAATGGCGCATGGCCCCAGGCGGCGTAATTCCAGTGAACGCAGTTTGGGCGAGGCAAAAATTTCATCGGCCATGGCCTCGCTGCTCACTTCAATCAGAATCATTTGCGAGATCGTGGCATTTTTGTAGAGTCTGCCCCAGTCCTGTAAGGTATAGAGGACGTTCTGGGGCAGTTCTTTTTGACTGCACGCTTGCAGTACGCTGATGATCTGCGCGACTCCCCAGCCAGTTTCGACGCCGCGCCTGACGCTGTCCTGGGTGAGTGTGAGCCGGCTCACCATGTCGATCTGCACGACTTTGGTGAAGGGCAGCAGTTTGTAGAGCGTGGGGTAATCCGGCTGGAGCAGCAGCAGTTCAAAGTTGGGCTGGACGATCAGGGTACGGGGACGCTCGTCCGCGCCTGTCCTGACCTCCTGATTATTCCAGATGACCTGAGCCGCCAGCTCGGTGAAGGCAAAGGCGTCGGGATTCTTAATGGTGAAGGGATTATCCTCGCTGCTGTCTTCTGACTCGAAGCCCAGCGCGACCAGTCCCATTTCATGCAGGCTGGATGAGAGCATGCCGACGATGATTTCGCCATCGAGGGTGCTCCATTGGGCCAGCACTTCGTTACGCTGGCGCTGCTGGTTGTAGCTGGCGTAGCGCGAGTGTTCATGCAGTATCAGCGGACGCGTCTCCCTCAGCGTTTCCAGGAAAGATGAGAGCATGTACCACTTGCCCGGCTGACAGTGTTCCGCCAGGTATTCCAGCAATCCCTGCCGCGAGGCGTGGGCTTCAAGGTACGCTCCGAAGCCATAGTGATTGGGCCGGTAATTGACGCCGGCCACGTCGCTCCAGGCGCGTTCACTGGCCTTTTCCCAGAGTGTGAGCAGGCGGCGCGTCTGCTCGGCGCTCGTCATTTCCATCCACTCCGGCAATTTGGAAGCGGGCGTGTAGCGCGACTTCTGGGTTTTGCTGTGCTGTAAATTGATGAGTTTCAGACTTTCCGCGATGGAGAAGACCATTTCCAGGTAATAATCGCTGTCCTCATAAGGGGAAGGCCGGCTGCCGTGGAGCAGCGGAGCGATTTTATTGGCCAGACGCTTGGGGACATAGCCGGCCTGGGTTGGCTCGATGACCATTTGGTGAACCGCGTTGACCACGATGGCCAGGTCCGAGAGCAGTTGGCTGGCACCCTCATAGACGATGGGTGGCTGTTCGCCAGCCTCAATCGCGGCGGCAAGTTGCCTGGTTCGCTCCCTTTGCTCTCTCTCTTCTTTTATGCGCAGGTTCACAATTTTGCGGATCGCGCGATCCAGAAAGAGTCTGTGTTCCTGGCCAACAAAGGTCGGGAAGACCAGGGCGAAGTTTTCCAGACGATAGAGATGGCGGGCCAATTCGCTGCGGTTCATGTTCAAATCCCGCAGAGCTTCTGAGACCAGGGCATTGCCGCTGGCCTGACTGAGCCAGAGGCAGATGTTATGCTCGGTTGTGGAGAGCTGTTCCCAGATACGCGTGACCGTGTGAGGCTCGGCCAGTTGCACAGCTATTGTCGTCGGGGTAGCCGTCATGCCCCCATAATAGCCCAGGTCGAAGCCTCGCTGGATAGAATTGAGCAGCGAGATGGTCTGAAGTTTTGTTGGAGCAAGGGTCGCCAGGTTATCTGACAGGTGCATCTCGGAGCGATCAATCTCGTAGATTTCCCGGTAAATGCGGGCAAAATTCTGGCGAAAGTCTTCCGGGATCATCAGCACCAGCGAGGTCTGTTGCTGGCGGAGATCCAGCCTTTGCCGCACATTGCGCGATGGGCGTGCCTCGATCAGCATCAGATTCTGCTCAAGTTGTGTCAGCGCCGCCACAAAAGCGGCCTCGTCCAGACCTGAGAGTTTTTGCAGATCGTCGCGCGGCACGCCATCCATAATTTGCAGACTGATGATCTGGCGCAAAAGCTCGCGGGCATTGAGCGACAGCGCTTCCCAGGCGAAGCGCGCGTGAATGATATCCAGGATGCCCATGCCCTCGGCATCCTGACGAGGCTGGGCATCGGTGTCTAGATCCGGCACCGCCCAGATCTGTGCAAGGCGATCCAGATCCTCTGCTGAACGGGTCTGGAGAACTTTGCGCAACGTCGTCGAGATGTTTGCCATTTCCAACACACTCCCAAGAAAAATGATGCCAGGCCAGGCGCAGCCGGAAAACCTTTAGCGCAATGACTCTTCGGGCGCTATCTCCGCTTCTGGCTGATATTGTTCGAGAAAACGGATGACCTCGCGGGTGAGCTGGCTGGGCGTTGAAGCGCCGGCGGTCACGGCCACGCGCCGTTTGCCCCGCAGCCACTCGGTTTTGAGCTGAGAAAGATCCTCAATGCGCACTGCCGGCACGCCGGCCAGTTCCTGCGCAACCTGCACCAGGCGATTGGTATTATTGCTGCGCGGATCGCCGACCACGATGGTCAGGTCGGCGCCTCTGGCCTGGGCTACGACGGCCTCCTGACGGCTCTGAGTGGCCGCGCAGATGTCGATATGAACTTCCACGTGGGGATATTTGCCTTTGACGTACTCGATCACGCGCCGGGTATCCCACTGCGAGAGCGTGGTCTGAGTCGAAAGAGCCAGGCGGGCCTCCTGCTCCGGCGTCAGTCGCAGGGCGTCAACATCGGCCTCGGTTTCGATCAGGCTGATGTGCTCGGGCACTTCGCCCAGCACGCCCTCCGGCTCAGGATGGCCTTTTTTGCCAATGTAGAGCACGTAGTATCCTCTGGCGACCAGTTCGCGCACAAGGTCATGGGTCACGGTCACGTCGGGACACGTGGCGTCAATGCAGTTCAGGCCGCGCTCACGAGCGCGCTGCTTGACCAGCGGCGAAACGCCATGCGCGGTAAAAATGACCGTGCCGCTTTCGACCTGCGCGAGAATACTGGCCCGGTCAGGACCATCCAGCGTGACAACGCCCAGACTGGTGAGTTCTTCGATGGCATGACGATTATGCACAATCTGTCCGATAATATAGATGGGACGGGGATGTTGTGGATCTTTTGCCACCTGGCGCACGATTTGCAGCGCGTCCACAACGCCATAACAATAGCCTCTGGGCGAGATTTTGATCACTTCCATGGATGGATTTCCTCTATGAAAAAAGAGCCGCATCTGCATACAGCAAGATGTATTTACTCTTCGTTGCCAGTGTTATTTCTTCTTATATATACGCTGATCTCTCCGGCGAGGAGTGATATGTGGCCCTATTGTACCATGTCGTTCAAGCAATCTGTGCCCTGGATGGAGGGTAGAGGATGTGGCTCAGGTCTGCCGGGGTATAGAGGCAGACGGCGGGTAAAAGACCAGCCATCTCTTCAACCGAGGTCGTGGCGGCCAGGTCAAAAATGAGCAAGGGTGAGTGACGCCCGGTGCAGCCTGCGGCGATGGTTCCGGCGGTCAGGAGGCGCGTGAAGCCTTCGCGCGCCGGCAGGTTCATGACCAGTTGAACCTGGGGCAGCAGATTGACCACCCGGCTATAGTCCTTCTCCTGAAAAACAATTTTCATGCCCGCTTCAGTGAGCAGCTTTTTATACGGCTGGAGCGCTTCTTCAGGCCCGATGAGCAAGGCTGAACGCCCGCGCAGACCTCCCAGGCAAGCCTCTGCGATAGAGACAATTTGCGCCTGCCCATGCTGCATGTGGTTTCTCCTTTGTGGTTCTACTCTGTCGTATCGTACCACTGTATTGTACTGCGAATTGGGGGCGCTTACATCGGGTGATTACCGTATTTTAGCGACTGCGAGTCACTAGGGAATAATAAGTATCTTCCTCCCTGGAAAGTACGGCAATTCACCCGGCGCGTGGCTCTCCAGGCGGCGTGAATTGCCGGTAAGGTTCAGGCTTTGCGCAGGGTAATATCGCCGGTACTGGTGGCGACGTAGAGTGAAGCGCCGGGGTTGGTATTGGGTACCAGCGGCCCGTGGTAGGTGTCCGAGCCATCTGAACTGGTGATTTTCAGATGGAAATCATCGTTGATCTGACCGTCGTTGGTATTGGCGTCCAGCAGCAGATTGCTCAAATTGGTGGTCAGGGTAATATCTACGTTGCCGACACCGCTTTTCACGCTGAACCAGGGGCGATGCGGATCATTGCTGGCCGCGTTGCTGCATGGCACGCGCGGCGCCGGGGTTGCCAGGTCGAAGATGCTCTGCTGAGCGATGGTGATAGTGCCGTGCAGGGTCTGAACGCAGGTGCCAGCGTAGATCAGGGTATGCGCGACCGTAATATTGCCGGAGGTGCTGTTGAGATTGATTACGCCATTGAAGCCGCTCACATTGATAGCTCCGGCGCTGGTGCTGGCTGTGATGATCGTGGGTGTTGTGGGATCAGGTGAATTGAAGCTGGCGGGCAGGGTGAGCGTCAGATCAATGGATGGGCCTGTGCTGCTGCCGAGCAGACCACCGCCGCCAGGAGTCGAGGGCACTGTGGCATTGACGAGTACGCATGAATCGGCCAGGCAGGCCGGGTCGGCTTTCTGGACCAGCGGGGTTACGCTGAGAGCCATCCTGGTAAACTGGGTGTTCGCCTCGTCCTGATTGCTGGCCTGGACGAGCTTGGTGCTGCCCAGGGTAGCTACGGTGGCGCTGGAATCAACCTTGACCGCGATATTACCCGCCTGATTTCTGATAATCACCTGGGTCGCGGAGCCGAGGGTCAGCGGTTGCTGCGCGCTTTGCTTGAAGGGGGATTTTCCCACATTGCCCAGCGTTTGCCCCAGGGGGGTGTTGTGAAGCACCAGGAAGATCAGTACGCCGGCCACGACAATCAGCGTAATCAGACCGCCCAGGCAGCCGGTCAACAGCGTTGAGAAAACGCGTCGACCTCGCCGGGGTCTGTGGTGTCGGTGGGACGGCGGGCGCTCTATGATAATATCAATTTCGCCGGAGTCGTCATAGCCATCATCGAACTCGCCCCTGCGGGACGCCGAGAAATCGCGCGTCGGGCGAGGCGCTTCCTGCGCGAAGTCGCGGGTCTGGCGAGACGCCGAGAAATCGCGGGTAGAGCGTGGAGACGAAAAGTCGCGGGTAGCGCGGGCCTGGCCGGACGATTGCGAGGGATAGCGAGACTCTTCCGCGCCGCGCGGTGCCTGTTTGCGCGCAGGAGGAACGGATCGGCTGCGCGGCTCCTCCGCTTCGCGGGAGTAGATCGGCTGGCGCGCACGCTGGCGCAGACGAGCCTCGACCTCCTCGCGCGACTGGCGCACCGGGCGCGGACGAGACGGCGGTTCGTCGCTCTCGATCTCCTCGTAGTAGTCTGCGCTGCCGGGCACGCCGCGCGGACGCTGGCGGCGTCCACGCATCTCAGGAGTGTTTTGAGGCAGCTTGCTTGAACGCGGTGGTCGGCGCCGGTCGCTCTGCCAGTCCGCCTCGCGCGCTGAAGACGACAGTTCGTCCTCATCATCCCAGGAACCGGCGAATTGCTCGTTCTCATTGCTCATACAAACACATCCTTGTCCGAGGATAGTCAGGCTCCTCGCTTCGACGATACCTCGTCAGCCGCGCGTGAGCGCACAACGGTATAGGGCGAGGCCTCGCGACCTTCCAGCAGGCAGGCGGGCACTATCGCTATCAAACATAATACACCAGCCGCCAGGAAGATGGAAGTGAAGACATCGTGAGCGGCGCTGGTGGCCAGTTGAGCCTCGAAGGCCGCGAAGGCCGGGCTGAGCGGATTCATATCGGCGGGCACCTTCGCGGAGTGAATAATATCGTAGAAGCGGCCCAGACCCCAGGAGGTCAGTCCAGCCAGCCCCAGAATCATACCGATCATGCGCAGCACCGTCACCAGCGAAGCCGCCATACCCATTTGATGATTGCGCACCGCGTTGATCGAGGTCGTGCTGATAGGCGCGATTACCAGCCCAAAGCCCAGGCCGCCGATCAGCGTTCCGACAGTCATCTGGCCCGCGCTCACATTGATGGGCCAGAGATGCATCAGCCAGAAGCCCAGCGCCGCCGCCAGCAGACCGAGCAGCGCGGTAATCCGACAGGTAATGCGCGCACAGAGCCAGCCGCCGACCAGCGCGCCGATGGGGATCATTACCGTCAGACGCAGCAGCGCCAGGCCACTATCCAGCGCGTTCCCGCCCTGCACCGTCGCGATGAACAGCGGAATATCGGCCATAGCGATAATCAGCGCCGCGCCCACCAGCAGACTCACCAGCGAACTGGCTGTAAAGGCCCGCCCCGCGAACAATCCCGGTTCGATCACCGGCAGCAGGCGACCGGCTGACCTGCGCACCCGTCTCTCCAGCACGACTTCCAGCACCACAAAGGCCTGCAAAAGCACCAGGGCCAGCGCGATCAGCACAGGATTATTCTGCACCGGCGCCGTCGCGCTGTTGCTCAGATTCGCCGTCCCCAGCACCGCCTCCTGCGAAAGACCCAGGCTCAGGCAGAGCAGGGACGCTCCCAGCAGCAGCGTGCCCGGCAGATCAATGCGCCAGCGTCCAGATCCAGGATGCTGAGCAGAGGATGCGGTGCCCCGCGTGGGCAGGAAAAAGATGCAGCCCACCATCAGAATCAGCACCAGCGGCACATTGAGATAAAAAATCATCTGCCAGGAAAAAGCCTGCACCAGCGCCGCGCCATAGAGCGGTCCCAGCACCCCGCCTGTCTCTGTCACCATGCCAACCAGGCCCAGAGCCAGCGCCCGCTGGCGGTCGCCGTAATAATCGCCCGCCACCGCCATCGCCGCAGGGATCAGCGCGCCGCCGCCCGCTGCCTGCACAAAGCGCGCCGCCACCAGCCAGATCAGTCCCGGCTGGAGCACCGAAGCATCGCCAAGCGAGCCAGGAGCTGCCACATTGATACCGAAATGTTGCAGAAATGTGATATCCACCTGCTCGCCCAGGAACGTCGCCAGACCGCAAAAAAGCGAAGCCGCCCCGAAAACACCCAGGCAGATCAGGAAAACCAGCCGCCGCCCGTACAGGTCCGAAATGCGTCCCATCAGCGGCATCGCGATCACATAGCCCAGTAAATACGCGCTGATGACCCAGGCCGCGCGATCCAGTTGTTGCAGCGGAATTTGCAGATCGGTAGTGATATCCGGCAGAACTGTCACCACCACCGTTTGATCCAGCGCCGTCAGAAAAACCGCGCAACAGGCCACAATCATAGCCAGCAACGCGCCCCCGCGCTGCCGCCGTATCCCCACAGAGGCCGCAGCCTCCACCTTTTCAGTTGCCTGGCTCTGCATGTATACAAACTGCCTTTCACGCTCTATCAATCTTCATTGAATATCCATCTCATCAGCCCGGCGTCCCCATACCATCGCTTCCATATTGAGGTTACTGTAGGATATCACAGGATCATACAATTGGCGACCTCTTTTGCCCTTGCCGGTGCATCGCATATTTTTGCTCTCTGGGGGAATCGTCGGTGAGCCGTGGCAGCGGCGCCTCCAGCTGATCTCTGGATTTTTCTGGCGAAAAATAGAAAATTTGTTCCAAAAAAGACTTGACAGCCGGCTTTTGTCGTGGTATCATGCGTCGTGTAGAACAAATGTTTAAAACTAAATAGCTCTCTCATCTCCCCACTGAATCCCTCCAGTGAATCCTCTTTCTGGCGGTCGGGTGCTCTCTCCACTCTCCCCCTCCCGACCGCTGCCGGGGCAGAAATAGAAGCCTGCCAGTTTTCTATGAGCCATCTCAATCGGGATGACTCATAGATACACTTAAAAAAGTTGTTTACGATTGGGTTGTAATGGGTGGAGCGGTGATAGTGATTTTTTCGTTGAACTTTGAGAGTTTGAAGGTACGCACCGTCTGAGGGCTATCGCCTTCGGTAGCGACACCTGTCACCACGATCAGATAGGGCAGGTTATCGCTTTTGCCGATGCAGACCTGGACATCATCTTTCGTGCCTGCGGGCGCGCCGCCGCCGGAGATGCCAGCCAGGTAGCTGGCGTCGAGTTTGCCGGTGATGCTCCAGCAGGGAGTGCCATCGGTGCTCGAATCTTTGGGCGTGCTGGGATTTTGCAACTGGCCCAGAATCGCCGCCACGCCTTTCTGTGAATCGGTCAGCGTGCGAGGATCGAGCAAGCCGGTGGTCTGCTGCCAGCCACCGAAGATGTTGAGGTATTGTTTGCCGCCAATCGCGATCATCTGAGCCTGCGCGGTTGCCCCGCCAAAGACCACATTGGCGGTAGCCTGGAGCTTATCGGGGGTCACAATATCGCCATCGGCGCTCTGAATAGGCAGTTTACTGCTGGCGCCGAGATTCTGTACTTTCAAATTGAAATGATAAGAGGACACCTTCTGAATTGCCGCCTGGGCATTTTTGATCAGTTGTTGGGCGCCGGGCGTGCCAGAATTATTGTCGCCACCACAGGCAGTCAGCAACAGCAGCAGAACCAGCGGGCCACAAAGAGCAGCCAGCACGCGCGCCAAAGGTTTTTTATGCATATATCGCCTCCACAGTTTATCAATAGCACTGAACATGCCTCTCAATGCAGGAGCCTTCGCAATGAGAGCTATTGTACCATAGTTCTTCCAGAGGGAGACGATGGATGGCCTCACTTTTGGCCTCTCTGCTCAAGCCTCTGACTGCTCGCGCCTGCGGGCCGCCAGGGGTGAAAAGTGGCCTATTTTCTCGCAATTTCTTGCGCTCGGAGTGCCTTTTTATGAGTAGAAACGCGCGTGTCCGATCAGCTACAATTGAGGAAGAGCCTGTTTTATCAGAGACGGAACGTTTATTCTGCGCGTGAAAACGCAGCGCGGGATATGGAGCACTTTTCAACGGCGTGCTGGCACGTTATAATAACAGGCAATACACGCCCACTTTACCCAGAGATTGGCAGGAGAAATAAGAGAATGAGTGAGATGCCGGGGTTTCGGGTGCGTTTTTGGGGGGTACGTGGTAGTTATCCAACGCCAGGACCGCAGACTGTGCGCTATGGAGGCAATACCACGTGCGTGGAGGTGGAGGTTGGCGGGCATATTCTGATTTTGGATGCGGGCAGCGGTATTATTCGTCTGGGCGACGATCTGTTGCGGCGCGCGGCGGGACGAGAACTGCATATGACGCTATTGTTGACACATGGGCATAGCGATCATTTGCAAGGCTTACCGTTCTTTACGCCGCTCTATCAGCCGGACGCGCATATTGCTTTTTTCGCGCCGCTCCTGGCTGGACGTGAAGTTGAACAGCTTGTAACCCCGCTCATATCTCCGCCGTATTTCCCTGTAGATATACATCGCCTGCCTTCGCACAGAACCTTTCACACACTGACGGGCCGCGAGCAGATCATCTGGCAGCATGGGCAGAAAGAGCCGGTGCTTGCGGGCAGGCAGTCACGGACGCGAACTGGCGATGTGCATGTCAGCGTTCACCTGAGCAGTCATCATCCGCTGAACGGCTCGGCGGTTTACTGCATCGAGTATGGCGGGCGCAAGCTGGTTTTCGCGACCGATGTTGAGTGGCAGGATCGCTGCGATCCCGCTTTTCTGGCCTTTGTTGAGGGCGCGGATGTGCTGATCCACGATGCACAATACACGCCGGACGAGTATAACGCGGACAGGCAGGGCTTTGGCCATAGCTCTATCGCGATGGCGACCGAGGCGGCCAGCGAGGCGCACGTGGGCCGGCTGGTGCTCTTTCATCACGAGCCAACTCACGATGATGAGAAGCTCGACGCTTTGCAGGAGGAGGCGCGCGAGCGTTTTGCCCGGACCAGCGCGGCCTATGAAGGTCTGGAAATCGACCTGTAATCGATGATCTGTTGTTGTATGGGGCGCAGCTCCCAGATAAAGGAATGAATACAGATGATGATAAATGTTGTCCTGGCGTTCATGATTATTGCCTGTTTTCTGCTCGCGGTGGTCATTCATGAATACGCGCACGCCCTGACCGCCACGCTTCTGGGAGATACCACGCCGCGTTCTCAAGGCCGCCAGAGCTTGAGCCTGCGGGCTCATCTCGATCCGCTGGGGATGCTGGTGTGCGTGATTCTGGCTTTTCAGCCGGGCTTTGGCATCGGGATCGGCTGGGGCAAGCCGGTAAAAACCGATCCCTGGAAGCTGCGCGGCGGTCCCAATGGCGGCACCTTGATCGTTTCGCTGGCCGGGATTGTGGTCAGCCTGGCGCTGGGTCTGCTGATCGCCCTCGCCCTGCGTTTTTTGCCCGCCTCAATGTATGATTTCAGCAATGGTCTTCTCTTTCGCGTTCCCCAACTGCTTGCCGTCTTTGCGACTGTGAACATAACCCTGGCGCTTTTTAACCTCCTGCCTATCTATCCGCTGGATGGCTATCAGATTCTCTATACGCTCCTGCCCAGCCGCCAGGCGCTCAAATTTGCCAGGTCCGCGCAGTATGGTCCGCTGATTATCGTGGTGCTGCTTTTCATCCTGCCCTTCGTTGGACAACTGACGAATCTCAGCGGCTTCTTTCTCTTCCGCCTGCCCTACTTTATCCTGATTGGCGTGCTGGATCTGGTGGCGCTGATCTCAGGCAATCCCGCGCCTGGCATTGGCCTGATCTATCCCTTTTAACGTACACGTACTGGTATGCAAAATCCGATTTCTACGCTGGCGTACCGCCTTGGGCAGGTGCGCCAGCAACTTGGTTTTGTGGAGCCGCTGAGCGAGGTGGAGCGGAGCGAGGTGGCGGAACTGCTCGGCGGAGCCGCGCTTGACCTCTTCGCCAGCATGTCACCCGCTGATCAGCGCCATGCGCTGCGCGTGTGCCGGGGTTTGCGCGCGCGCGGCAGCCAGGAGCGGGATATCCTGACAGCAGCTCTGTTACATGATGTAGGAAAAGCGTCAGGGCGTGTTCCCTTCTGGACGCGCCCGGTCGTTGTAATTGCCAGACGCTATGCGCCGCGCGCGCTGACTCGCCTGACCGCTTATCCCGTCGAAGAGGGGCGTCTGCCGGCCTGGCGCCGGGCCTTGAGCTATGCCTGGTGGCACGCCGAAGTAGGCGCGGACCTGGCGGCCCGGGCTGGTCTGAGCGCCCGCGCCGTCCATTATATTCGTATGCATCACCGCCCGGACAGTCCAGAACTGGCGGAATTGCATCTGGTAGATGAGGCTTCGTAAGTTATGCTTGAACCAACCGCCGCCGACCTCTCAGCAGATGAGAGCATAGCCACCGCCGTCGAGGTGGCCGATCCAGCCGGGCAGGTCGCCAGCTCCGATGCCAGCGAGCAAACTCGCTATGTCGTGCGTTTGCCCGTCTTCGAGGGTCCGCTGGACCTGCTTTTGCACCTCATCGAGAAGCGCCAGATGGAAATCACTACCATCTCGCTGGTCGCGGTGACTGATCAGTATATCGCCTACCTGCGTCAGTGGCAGGACCATCCTGAGAGTCTGCCGCTCGCCAACATGGCCGCCTTCGTCTCCATCGCCACGCGCCTGCTCTTCATCAAATCGCAGAGCTTGCTGCCGCACACCACCAGAGAAGAGATGAACTCCGAAATGGAGAACGCCGCCGCCATGGCCGAAGAATTGCGCGCGCATCTCATCGAGTACAAGCTGGCCAAAGAGATCGCCGGCTACCTGCGCCAGCGCGAAGAACAGGGTCTGCAAACGCACGCGCGTTCAAGTCTGCTCTCCGGCATCGAAGCCCAGCTCGCCTGGACTCCGCCTACCCTGACCGGCCTCGAAGTTGCCTCCCTCACACGCGCCTTCACGCGTCTGCTGGAACTGCGCACCCGTGAAGAAGAGAGCGGCGAAGAACTCATGCCCCTCGCGCGCGTGCGCGTCAGCCAGCGCATCGCCGAAATTCGCGAACTGCTCAGCGAGCGCACCACCATGTACCTCTCTGAAGTGCTGGAAGGCGAAACCTCGCGCTTCGTCATCATCGTCACCTTCCTGGCCGTCCTCGAACTCTGGAAGCACGCCCGCATCGATGTCACCCAGGGCGACCTCTTCGGCCCCATCCTCCTCGAACGCGGCCCCACCTGGGACGAACGCGATCTGGTCATAGAAGACGAATATTAAGCACAGCGAAAATACTTGACAGTCATTGACTCAAACTTTATACTAGGGTGGTCATAAAACTCCATCCAGAAGCAGAGTTCCTCACCACAGGAGAACCAGAGCCAAGGAGAATTGATAGATAATGGAAGAATCTCAGGAGATGCAGGATCAACCAATGAAACAGGAAGAGCAGGTACAGGGCAGTGAGGGCGTCTCGCTTGAAGCTCAGCGGATTGCCGAATTAGAGGGGCAACTCGCGCAGGCGAAGCAAGAAGCGAGCGAAAATTGGAACCGGTATTTGCGCGAGCGGGCCGAAATGGAGAATTTCCGCAAGCGCCAGGAGCGTCTCTCGGCGGATCGCGTGGTCTATGAGAAAAAGGCCTTGCTGCATAAGATTTTAGAGGTGATGGATAACGTCGAGCGCGGACTGGTGTATCAGGAGAGCATGGACAAGCAGGCGCTCCAGCACACCCTGCGTATGCTGCTCTGGCAGTTGAATGAAGTGCTGCGTGGTGAAGGGCTGAGTCCGGTGGCTTCGCTGGGAGAGGTTTTCAATCCCCGCATTCACGACGCCATCGAGGCTGTAGAGAGCGAGCAGCCGGAGGGCACCGTTGTCGAAGAAGTGCTCAAGGGCTACAAAATGGGCGAGGAGACGCTGCGTCCCGCGCGTGTCAAGGTTAGCTCCGGCAAAGGTCAGCAGGGGCTGCCCGGCCAGAACAGCTAACGCCACAACAGCAGTGAGGCCGCGCCTGGAAAAACGGCCTCACGGAGGAGCCAGGAATGGATTACAAAGACTATTACAAAGTATTAGGTATTGCGAAAGATGCTTCATCCGACGACATCAAAAAATCCTTTCGCAAACTGGCCCGCAAATATCATCCCGATGTAAATCCTGGCGACAAGAAGGCAGAGGAGAAGTTTAAAGAGATCAACGAAGCGTATGAAGTGCTTTCTGATCCCGACAAACGCAAGAAATACGACACCCTTGGACCCAACTGGCAGGAACAGTTCGGGCCGCAGTTTAACCGGCGTGCGTATGCCAATGCCTATCGCCCGTCTGCGGGTTTTGACTCCAATTCCGGTTTTTCTGACTTTTTTGAAGCTCTTTTTGGGCGTAGCGGCGGTGGTATGCGCGGGCAGGATATGTACCGGAAGCGTGTGGGGGACAACATCGAGCAGCCAGTTGAGGTCACCCTGCAAGAAGCCTACACGGGCGCTGCCAGAACCTTTAATATTCAGTCGAACGACATTTGTCCGCTCTGCCGGGGTACCGGCGAGGTCAGCGGACGCCCCTGCACCAATTGTAGCGGACAGGGACGCCTGACGAACGTCAAGCGCCTCCAGGTCAAAATTCCAGCCGGTGTGGACAACGGCTCCAAGATTCGCGTGGCCGGAGAAGGACAGCCGGGCCTCGGCGGGGGACCGCGCGGCGATCTTTACCTGGTCATCAGCGTCAAAACTGATCCGCAGTACGAGCGCAAAGGCGACGATCTCTATACAGACGTGGAAGCCGATCTCGTCACCGCCATCCTGGGCGGCGAAGTCCCCGTACCCCTGCCTGACGGGCGCAAGCTCGTCCTGACCATTCCCCCTGAGACGCAGAACGGGCGGCTTTTCCGCCTGAGCGGCAAGGGTATGCCTCGTCTGCGCGGCGACGGCAGTGGCACCCTCTTCGCGCGTCTCAAAGTTGTCCTGCCCATGCAACTGACCAGCGAAGAAAAAGGACTCTTTGAACAACTGGCGCGCATGCGGGGCCGCACCCAGGTTCCTTCGTAAAGAGCGGGGCCAGTGAAAGGAGGAGAATTGTGGCTGAAACAGGCGATGGGGCATGGTATGTCATCAGCATAGCGGCGCAACGGGCGGACGTGCATGAGCAAACTTTGCGTCACTACGAGCGCCTGGGGCTGATCTCACCCGCGCGCAAAGGCAACAGCCCGCATAGCCCGCGCCTCTACTCCGACCGCGATATCGAGCGCGTCATCCACATTCGCAGTCTGATGCGTGACCTGGGAGTAAACCTGGCAGGCGTCGAAGCTATCCTGCATATGAAGGATCGCATGGAGCAAATGCAGATGGAACTGGACGCCGAGATTGAGCGCCTCAGCACCCAGCACGCAGCTGAGATGCGCCGCCTCAAAGACATCATCGAGCGTCTGCAAAAAGGCTCATAAAACAAGCACAGCAAGAATACCCCGGCCTGCTTTCACGAGAGCAGGCCGGGGTATTCTTGCTGTGCTTGTTTTTACCAATATACTAATACCAGGGGGTGTGTAAAATGTGGTAGTGGAACTTGAGCGCGATGATGCGCGTTACCGCCTCATTCACCCGATCCATGGAAAGCTGGCCGTTGTTCAGCGCGCTTTTCAGACCGTTGAGAACCATCACCATCTGGTCGGAGCCGATATTGCCCAGCAGCATATCACAGCCCGCGTTGAGGGCCATCAGTGAAGCCTGAACCAGGTTCCATTTTTTCGCGATGCCCTCCATCCAGAGCGCGTCAGTAATCACCACGCCGTCGTAGTGCAACTGGTCGCGCAGGATGCCAGTGATGATTTTGTGTGACAGCTCGGCAGGATACACCGGGTCAAGCGCGGGCATCAGCAGGTCGGTGGTCATAATCATACCCGGCATATTCAGCGGATTGGACGATGAAATCAGGTACTTGTAGGGCGCCAGGTCCGTTGCATAGATCTTATCCTTTGAACTGTTAATCACCGGCAGGCTGGTGTGGGCATCAGTTTTAGCCGCGCCCAGGCCGGGGAAGTGCTTCAGCGCGCCAATCTCGCCATCGCCCTGGAGCGTGCGCAGATAAGCGCCGCCGTAGGTAATCACCGACTGCGCGGTGTAGCCAAAGGTGCGTGTATCCATGTACGACGAGGCGTTATTGGCCTGGAGCACATCGACATCGGGGGCGAGATCGACGTTGATGCCCAGCTTTTGCAGATCGTGGGCGACTCCGTGGGCCAGGGTGACCGCGTTATCGACCTTGCCGCTTCGGTAGGTTTGCATGGCGCCCGGACGATCCCCGAAGATCTTCTGGACGCGTTCAACCTCGCCGCCCTCCTCGTCAGTTGAAACGAGCAGCGGAATAGAGGCGTTGCGCTGCATGGTCTGGATATCATTCTGCGTCTGCTTCAGCGTATTCATCTGAATGGCATACATGATGATGCCGCCCGCGTGCAATTGATTGAGCATGTACATCGTATCGGGCGTATTGGCGCTGTCATTCCAGGTCTGAGCCTGGACCATAAAGAGCTGCCCCAGCTTTTCATTGAGCGACATCTGCGAGACATAGAGCTGGGCCAGAACTTTATCCTGCATCTGCTCGGGCATATGTTGAATCTGGTAGATCTGACCCTGCGACAGCGGCAGGGTGACGTATGGACCGTTGCCGGAAAAGGGCGTGGGCGTGGGCGTGGGCTGGTGCGTGAAAAAATAGCTGGCTGTGCCCCCGCTCGTCATTACAATCAGGGCCAGCACGATAAAGAGCAAAACCCAGAAAGGGCGCGTGCGCCGGCGTCTGGGAGGAGCTGGCGGCGGCAACTGGACTGCTAGAGCCTCTGCGTCAGGCTCCGTAAGTGGCGTTGAGTTATCCTGCATCGTCGACATGCGCTTGACAATCCTTTATTGTAAAAACACTTGATCTCTTCAACTCTTTTCTGTATCACCCTCAGCGTGGAGGCGGCCTGGCCGGAGCAGAATAGCGATCCGCTCAAGGATATTGAAACGAGAAACTTATGCTCCGGGAATATAGGTAGGCATCAGGTGATACTGCATTTTCAGAGCAATGATGCGTGTCGCTGACTCGTCGATGCGCGCTTTGGTCAGGCGACCATCTTTGAGCGCCTGCTTGATCGCGTTAATCACTCCAATGGTCTGGCTGGTGCCATTGGCGCCGAGCAACATGTCGTTGCCAGCCTGGAGCGCCATCACCGAGGCAGTATACATATCCCACGTGTTAGTAATGCCTTGCATGTACAGCGCGTCAGTCAGGGAAACGCCGTCGTAGCCAAATTCCTGGCGCAGGATCTTTGTCATGAAGGTGTACGAAAGCTCCGCCGGGTATTTCGCGTCGATGGCGGGCAGAAGAATATCAGTGGGCATAATCATGCCGGGGTTGAGCAGCGCGTTGGGCGATTGAATAAAGGCTTTAAAGGGGGCCAGGTCGATATCGTAGATCTCCTGTTTGCTGCTGTGAACCACAGGCAGACCCTTGTGCGCGTCGGTCAGCGCGCCGCCGAGGCCAGGAAAGTGCTTGATACAGGCGATAGTGCCATTGCCCTGCATGGCCTGGAGATACGCGCCGGCGTATTTGATAACGTCGGAGGGCGTGTTGCCGAAGGTACGCGTGACCATATCGTAGCCGTTGACCTGGTTGACATCGACATCGGGCGCGAGATCCTCGTTAATGCCCAGCGCGGCCAGGTCTTTGGAGGTCTTTAAGCCCTGCTGTCTGGCGACTTCGGTACTGCCGGTCTGCTCAATCTGCGTGGCCGACATGCGATAGCCGTAGATGTTTGAGAGACGATGAACGTAGGGGCCGCCCTCTTCATCGGTCGAGATGAGCAGCGGAATATTGGCGCGCTGCTGCATACGCTCGATATCCGCTTTGGTCTGTTTCGCGCTGGTCATCTGAAACTCGTACATAATGACGCCGCCCACATGCAGGGTGTGGAGCATGTAGTCCAGGTCATCCGAGTACCTTTCCTGATTGTATTCGACCATGATCAACTGGCCGATCTCGTCGTCCAGGCTCATGTGCGAAACGTAGAGATTGGCCAGGGCTTTATATTTCATGTGCCCGGAAAGGTGCTGAATGGCATTGATCTGGTCGGAGGTGAGCGGCAGACGCGCGTAAGGACCGTTGCCGGAGAAGATGAGCGCGCTATTCTGGAAACCCGCGCTGCTGTTGCTGGTCAGCAATTGCTGGCTCAACAGTCCGCCAACTACGATGACAACCGCCGCGATGGCCAGCGCGATATACAGATAGCGGCGGCCAGGACGCGACTTTTTCAGAGACGCGGGCGTGGCAGGCGGCAGCGATCCATTTCTGTTAAAGCCCTGCGAGCGAGGGTCATCTGTTTCTCGCTTAAACGATGGCGGCGGCTGAGGCGGACGCGGAAAGGATGGCTCAGCCGCGCGCGCGGCCTGAAAAGTCGACTGCGGCGCGAAAGTCTGCTCGCGTCCAGGTCCAGCCACATCCTGCAAAGTCGCGGTCTGAACTGCGGAGCGCTCGGCCTCTCGCTCAACTGGAGAAGCCAGTGGACGCGCCGGAACCGGCACCTGTTCCCGCTGGTTCTGCGGGAACGAGGGAGAAGAGAAAGGCCGCTCGGCCTCGCGCTGACCTGGCATGGCGGAGGCGGAGGCGAAAGCTCGTTCTGCCTCGCGCGCATCTCGGCGGGCTGAGACAGCAGGGAGCGGCTGCGTCGGCTCGTCCTCGTCCTGCAAAGATGGAGGCGCGGAAGTCGATTGTTCGGGGGAGAACTGCTGGCGGGACGCCGCTGGCGGGACGCTGACGACGCTCTGGCCGTGTTCGGGTTCATAGAATGGCTGTTTATCTGATGATCCTGCCTGCGTGCGCTCCGAAGCAGGGGACTGCTTTTCGGGTTGATCTGCTATCTTCCAGGACGAAGCATTCTGCCCGGCTGTGGGGACGGTAGAAGGGCGTGATGGAATAGCAAAATGTTTAGGCGCATCGGCAGCAGAAGGTTTTGCAGATGGCTGATCGGACATAATGATAAATACTCCTGAGAAACAACAGAAACAACAATTGTTTGTTTTACATAAAAACAGGCCAGACAATAAACAGGTGCCCGCAGGCATACAGTTCGCGGCAGCGCGCGGTCAGGCAGAAGGCGAGCCAGCAGTTTTACGCTGAGGGCACCGGTAGCTTCGCCGGCTGCCATGTGCCTCCAGCCGTAACGGTTTTACGTCGGAACTGCTTCAAGGTCAGGCATACCCCCCACAAAAACCTGTTTATTGAAGGCTTTTGCCACGCCAGAGCGGCCCGCTACAGGGCGCCGCAATGATATTCATTTATTTACAAATTGCTATGCATTACTCAGAGGGATAGGACATGGAATCGCCGTCAGACCCTCCTGACTTCTGTAACGTTTCGGCGACCGGGTTTGTTGCGGAACCGGGACCAATCGGCTGTGGAGTTTCCGGGAGCGTGCCGCTATTGCGGAACAGCAGAGGGGTAGGAGGACGCTGCGGTTTGGGAGCGATAAATTGTGTATTGTCAAAATCGGCGGTGAAGTCCTCCGATTGGGACATAGTGAAGTGGGAAGGACCGGTCGAGGGCGCCTGCTGGCTGGCCGGAGTCCGCGCGGGCTGTGAGGACTGCGTGGATGCGCCTGCGCCGCTGGCGACTGGTTGTTGCTGGTCCGCGTTGAAGGCGAGGCGCGGCAGCCGGGCGCGGGACGTGCTGGACGGTACCGACACCGCCGAGGCGCTCAGCAGGGAATCGTCGAAAACAACTTTGATGGCGCCGCTCTTTTTCTTATCGCTGGCGAGCTGAAGCGCCTCGCGGTAATTGTTAAGCGCGCAGCGGTGGGTGATCAGTCTTTCAGGATGAAGCAACTGATTGGTAATCAGATCGGAGGCGATGGCGAAGGTAGAGCGGTGATTGCCGGAATTGGCCGGCCATTCTTCCATGCCATGAGCCATCGAGCCGATCAGGTTAATTTCCTGGTACCAGATGGGTGAGAGGTCGAGCTTCATCAGGTGGAGGTTGACGCCAACCATCACCACGGTGCCCCCGGCGCGCGCCCAGCGCAGACCGTCGTGGGTGGTCTGACGCGAACCCACGCTATCGAAGATCACATCATAGCCGCCGAGGAGCATACGGTTGCCCAGCATACCGTGATAGAGTTTCGCCCCCGTCTCTTTCTCGATGGTGGCGTAGTTATCTTTGTTGTAGAGCACATGAGCTGCGCCCATCTGGCTGGCTTTTTCGATCTGGAAGCCGTGGCGGACCATCATGGTTACTTCGGCCTGGGGAGCCAGCGCGCGCACCACCTGGAGGATGAGCAGACCTATGGTGCCCGCGCCGATAATCAGCACCTTCTCGCCCGCGCGCGGCAGGCGGCGCAGGACGGCGTGAACCGCCACCGCTGTTGGTTCCAGCAGAACAGCCTGCTCATCTTCCATTTCAGCCGGTATGCGGAACAATTGCTGTTCGTGGACCAGCATTTCTTCGCTCCAGCCGCCGCCGAACTGGCGGGGACCGGGCAGATTGCCGCCGGAGCACAGACTGTAGTTGCCGGTCGCGCAGGCATTACAGGGTGGCTGCACGCCCGCGCTCAGACAATTTTCACCACTTTGCAACACCACGCGGTCCCCCACCTGGAGGTTTTGCACCTGGTCACCGATCTCAATTACTTCGCCCACGACTTCGTGGCCGGGGAAGCTGTGCCCGGCGTGCGCGGGAAGCGCGGCTGGCGCGATGCGGAGATCACCCTGCGCGAAGACCAGGTGGAGATCGCTGCCGCAGATCCCGGCCAGGCGGTTATGCACGCGTACCCAGTTGCCCTGGTGGTTGCCCAGCGGCTGGCGCGGGACATTGCGGACCTGGAGAGGCGCCAGCGAGGAAAAGTAAGCTCCTGGCCAGAATCGACCCAGGATTTGCATTGGTACCACTCGTTTCAAACTGATTTCCAGTGTCGATGTCCACATGGCTCGCGATCCTCCTTATCGTATGGTGCGCAGGTCATCTCGTGCGCCAGGCGGCAGGGAGAGTGCGCGTTTTTCGCACCCTCGCGCGTGCGGCGAGCAGCCTGTTCTCTCTTTGCTTTTTTCTCACGTGTTCAGTTCAATGGCACTATAGCATGTGGATGTATGCCGGTCAATTTCTTTAACCCGGATGTCACACTTTTTCGCGTATGCGGAGCGCATGAGAATCGCTGGCGAGGCAGGGAAACGAGACAGTAAAGATAGTTTCCTGGCCAGGCTGGCTGCACGCGGTAATCATGCCCTGGTAGGCCTGGGCAATCGCCAGCGCGATAGGCAGGCCGAGTCCCGTACCGGGAATACGCGTTGGCCGGTCGAGCGCGTTCCGTCCGCGATAAAAGCGCTCAAAAACGTGCGGCAGATCATCATCCGCGATGCCCTCACCGTAATCAATCACCTGAATGTGCGCGTGGTTTTCGACCTTATTCAGACGAATCAGCACGTTTTGCTGCGTCTCCGAGCAGCCATATTTCACCGCGTTATTGAGCAGCGTCAGCAACATCTGTTTAATCTGCTCACGATTGGCATTGATGCTCAGGCGCTCTTGCGCTACCAGGTCGAGCGAGAGCTTATAGGCCGTGGGAGTCTGTTTGCGCACCTGCTGCTGGCACTCAATGATCACCTCGACCAGATCAATCGCCGCTGGCTCCGGGACATGCCCTTCATCCAGTCGAGCCAGGGTCAGCAGATCGTTGACCAGTTCAGTCATGCGTTCCGCCTCGCTTTTCATCAGGGTCAGAATATGCTGCGCCGTGGCCGGATCGTCCTTGGCTCCGCGCAGCAGCACCTCGGTAAAGCCGCGCAGAGAGGTAATCGGTGTGCGCAGTTCATGGGAGGCGTCCGAGACAAAGCGTTGGGCGCGTCGCTCGGATGCCTGCTGCGCAGCGAACATCTGTTGAATACGATCCGCCATCTGATTAAAGCTTGAGGCCAGTTCGGCAATCTCGTCCTGGCTTTGCAGGAGCGGCACGCGCTGCTCCAGATCCCCCTGCGCCAGCGCCCTGGTCGCGCGTGTCACCTGGTGCAGCGGCTTGACCATCACCCCGGTGAACAGCGCAATCATCAGCGCACCTGAGCCAATCATCAGCGCCGAGGTAATGCCCAGCATCAGCAGGATCGTATTCAGCGTATTCTGCTCATCAGCGGAAGTCGTGAGCAGCGCGATATAGGCAGGGAGCAGATGCGGAGAGGCGCAATCTGGCGTAGGCGTCAGGGGGAGCAGCAGACCTGTGCTGGGCATATTGTTGAAGGACGGGCCGGTAAAGATCTTTGTCTGATTGGTCGATCCCGATGTGAAGAAAGAGGAATTGACATAAGGAAAAGGCTGGTGAAGCAGGCTGCCGTCGCTGCTTGTGCTCACCAGACCATTTTTATCGAGCAGGAAGACCTGATCGACATCGATAGGAAGATTCTGACGGAGAAAAGCGCCAGGATCTTCAGGCGTGGTCGAGCTGCACACCTCCTGAGTCAAGAGCGTGCGCAGCGTGCGTGCGCGTGTAGGAAAGGCCTTCTGCGAGCTGTTCAGCAGTAAATTAGATGTCGAGCTATAGAGCAGAACACTGAGTAAAACGACAAAAATACCGAACAACGCGCTATAGACCACCGCCAGGCGCCAGCGCAGGCTCAGCAGGGGACCATACCAGGGAGCGCTCTGTTTAGCCGACACACTCAATTACCCTTTCAGAACATATCCGACGCCGCGCACTGTTTGAATCAGGCGTGGCGAACTGGGAGTATCTTCAATTTTCTCCCGCAAGTATCTCACGTATACCTCGATAATATTCGTTTCACCGAGGAAATCGTAGCCCCAGACACGGTTCAGAATCGTCTGGCGATCCAGCACCTGGCGGGGGTGGCTCATGAAGAGGTGCAGCAGGTTATACTCGGTGGCGGTCAGATCAATCTGGCGGTCGCCGCGCAGCACCTCGCGCGTGGCCGTATTCAGTTGCAGATCGCCGAACTGGAGCACCTGGCCATAGGCAGCGGCGTCACTCTCATCGCCCCGGCCTCGATTCTGGCGACGGAGAATAGCGCGAATGCGCGCGACCAGCTCCTCGAAACTAAACGGTTTGGTTAAATAGTCATCGGCTCCTGTGTCAAGACCGGCGATGCGGTCGCGCACGTCATCCTTGGCCGTCAACATTAAAATCGGAATATCCCGCGTGGTGGGATTTTGCCGCAGATTACGACAGACCTCCAGGCCATTCATCCCTGGCAGCATGATATCCAGGATAATCAGATCGGGGTTGATCCTTTGAGCAGCGGCCAGACCGAGCGGGCCATCTGGCGCGGACTCTACCAGAAAGCCTTCATACTTCAGTCCAAGCTTGATGAACTCAATGATATTCTCCTGGTCGTCGATGACCAGAACGGTAAGAGCCGGTTGATTTTCCTGGTTCTTCAGACTATTCGGTTCCTGCATAGATTGCTCCTGTTCGCTTAGTCTACCAGTATTATAGAGAGCTTGTCGGGCAACTTCAAGCGAAGGTGCCTCAGCCATTCCAAATTCATTGGCAAACTGGTAACATTTGGCGGGGAAGAAACGATTTCCTTAGTGAAGACATGGAAAGATTTGCCCGGCGGCAAGGAGACGCGCCGGAGGATAGCGAAAGTGTAGCGCGTGCTTACATGCCTGATGAACCAATTGATGATATTGCGGCGAAAGAATATATGCAGAGCTTTCTCCAGGAGCACAGCAGTTCTCTGAAGAAGATTCTCTGTACCTACGTGCTGCGCATGGGTCTGGCCAGAGGCGAGAATGTGCGCCTGGTGGCGGACGAGGCTTTTCAGGACGCTGTGCTGGTCGCCCTTGGCCATGGACGACGTTTCATGCAGATGGAGCAACCGCGTTCCTGGTTTCTGGCCGTCGCGGCCAATATTTTGAAGCGCAAACGGGCCAGCTTTGCCCGCCGCTATCGCTTTGAAGTCCTGGTCAGCGACCTGGCCAGCGGACCCTCCGCCTTCAACGAAGCGGAGGTGCTGGAACAGATTGCCGGGGCCAGCTCGCCCGGTCCCGAACAGAGCTTCGAGGCGCGCGAGCATGTGCGCGAATTGCTGAGTATGGTTTCGCCAGAGGACTCGACGGTTTTAACGCTGGCTCTCCTGCACGAACTGGACACGCAGGGATTGGCGCGTGAGCTGGGGGTAAGCGCGGGCGCGGCGCGCGTGCGTTTGCACCGGGCCTTAAAGCGTCTGCGCAAAGCCTGGAACGAGCAGGAGGACAGCCGGAAAGATGGGAGTGGTCGTTATGCCTGAACCTTCGTTTGTCAAACGTTTTCTGCGCGAGCGGGCGCTCAGTCGTTATCTGGCCGCCCTGGAACGCGGCGACATCGACGCCGTTATCGCTGTGCTGGATCAGTCCGCCAGAGATAACGTGCTGGAGCAGATGATTTTTGACCTGCACGAAACATACCAGACGGAAGAAGAATTTCTGGAGATGGTGCAGCAGGTTCAGGACGAACCGGACGTAATGGAAGTTGAGAATGGCGTTTTTAAATCGCGCCTGGAAGGCAAGCTGCCCGATCTGAAGCGCGCGAAGAAGCGCGGATACCGCGTGTACGAACGAATCGGACAGAGCCTGGTGGCGGCAGTGCTGGTCTTCTGCGTGGTGAGCAGCGTCATTCTCACCGCCGAATTTACCCGGGGCTTCCAGACACCCTCTGGCTCGCCAGCCTCCGCAAATCGCTGCGTCATGGCCGGCGTTCCCATCTCCTCCTACCAGGGCGTGCCTACCTTCAATCAAGTAGCCGCGCTGGCTCCCGATGATGTCTGGGTTGCAGGCAATCTGTATAACGCCGCGTCCTCGCAGCGAAGATTGCCCCTGCTGGAGCACTGGAATGGCGCGCGCTGGAGCGTGGTCCCTGGCGGCAATGTGCAGTCATTGTACCCTGGCGGCGGCAACTGGAACGAGGCCTATCTGACGCGCCTGGCCGTTATCTCGCCTGACAACATCTGGGCCGTGGGAGGTATCGAGGGCCACGCAGTCGATGCCTATAACAACAACATCGCGACCAGGGGCCAGCCGTTGATTGAGCACTGGAATGGCTGGCAGTGGCAGACCGTACCCGTCGCGTCCCCTCCTGGCGAGAGTTACAGCGTCTTCAACGATCTGGTCGCGCTCGCCGGCGATAATATCTGGGCCGTGGGATACGCCTCGGACGCGAGCCAGAT
>DASZXF010000398.1:0-2179 GCA_035546055.1 Ktedonobacteraceae bacterium | reverse complement strand
ACACAATCGAGCGTGCGGTCCTCCACGCGCCGGTCCACGACCACCAGAGGAATCTCCCGTTTGCGCAGGTGCTCGATCCCGGCGATCTCCCCCTGCGTCGGCACCACAATGGCCCCGGCGATCTGTTCGCGGGCCAGCGCCTCCAGATAGCGCGCTTCCCGCTGGGCGTTTTCCAGGGTGTTGCAGACCACTACCAGATAGCCATGCTGCTGCGCGACCTCCTCGACACCGCGAATCAGATCCAGATAAAACGGATTGCTCATATCCGTCACGAGCAATCCCAGCAGCGTCGAGGCCTGACCCGCCAGGGTACGCGCCGCCCGGCTCGGCTGGTAATGCAGTTCGACAATGGCCGTCTGCACCCGTTCGGCAAGGGCCGGATCTACCGTCGCGGCACCGTTCAAGACCCGCGAAACAGTGGCGGTCGAAACACCCGCGCGCAAAGCCACCTCGCGAATCGTGACTACCTTCTGCCCCTGTGGTTCGCTCCCCATCTCCTCGTCCGGCTCTGCCTCCTCGTGTCTGTCTGCCATATTTCCCTCGCTTTTCTTCTGATCAGAGGTGAATGGGTCCGGGCTGGAAACCGATTACCAGCCTCAACCAGAGGGATACTTCTCCTGCTGGCCGTTCTTGCCCCTCTCAAGGTCATTATAAGCTCAAGTCCCTTGTCTTGACAAGCTTTTCCAGCACGCAATGAGCCTCCCCTCTTGACAAGTCGATCTGCGCTGAGTATGCTACTTTCTGGTAAGCGGTTTCTCAGAAAGAGTTGTTGAGCGCATCTTCTTCGCGACAGAGAAAGAGATGCGCCTTTACGCAACATATCGTTGCTGGTCAGGAGTAAGAGAAATGGTCCAGGAACCCTCGCTTCCCAGGCGCCCGTTGGGCGGGACTGGTCTGGAAGTGACTTCACTCTGCATGGGATGTTCCTCGTTGGGCAATATGCCCGAAACATTCGGCTATTCGGTGACAGAAGAACAGGCTCTGGCGACCATCCGCGCCTGCCTGGCCAGTCCAATTACCTTCCTCGATACCGCTGCTGCCTATGGAGATGGGGAGAGCGAGCGCCGGCTCGGCCTGGTTCTGCGCGAACTGGGCGGACTCCCACCGGGCAGAGTTCTCTCGACCAAGGCTGATCGCAACCTGCAAACGGGCGAGTTTAGCGGCGATCAGATGCGGCGTAGCATTGAACGCAGCCTGCGCCTGCTTGGTCTGGAGCGTTTTCAGTTGCTCTTTCTGCACGATCCTGAACATCTTTCCTTCGCGGCGGCGATGGCCCCCGGTGGTCCGGTTGAGGCACTGCTGGCCTGCCAGGCGGAGGGCTTGATTGAGCATCTGGGTGTTGCTGGTGGTCCGCTTGACCTCATGAGCAGATTTGTTGAGACCGGCCTCTTCGAGGTTGCCATCTCTCACAATCGCTATACGCTGTTGAATGACGAGGCGGATACCTTCTGGGATCACTGTCTGAAACATGGGGTCGCGGCCATTAACGCCGCCCCCTACGGCAGCGGCATCCTGGCCAAAGGTCCGGCGGCCTATCCGCGCTATATGTATGCGCCAGCCAGCGCCGCTCAGCTCGCGCAGACCAGGGCGATTGACGCGCTTTGCCAGCGCTATCAGGTGCCTCTGGCGGCGGCGGCCCTGCAATTTTCGCTACGTGATCGCCGTATTACCTCGACGGTCGTTGGCCTCAGCCGTCCAGAACGAATCGCGGAGACGCTGACCCTGGCCCTGCAGCCGGTTGCCGAGGCGTTCTGGGAAGAACTGGGAGAGATGAGAAGAGGAATGAGGTTGAGGAATGAGGTTGAGGAATGAACTGCTTCCTTGAGGGAAGCGTTTCATTCCTCAAACATTGCGGCCCAACAAAAGAGCTTATGCCGTTGCGCAGGTCTGTCCGTTGAGCACAAAGGACGTGGGAGCCGCGTTGCTGTTGCTCCAGGAGCCGTTAAAGCCAAAATTGGCAGTGCCTCCCGGGGCGATGGTGCCATTGTAAGAGGCATTGGTCACCGAGACGTGGCTGCCAGATTGGCTATAGCTGCCGTTCCAGAGCTGGGTGATGGTCTGGCCATTGGCGAAGCTCCAGGTCAACGTCCAGCTATTGATGGTCGTGCTGCCCGTATTGGTGATGGTCACACTGGTCCCGAAGCCGCCCGGCCACTGGTTGGTGACCGCGTAGTGCACC
>DASZXF010000397.1:0-13737 GCA_035546055.1 Ktedonobacteraceae bacterium | reverse complement strand
TTCACCTGGTCATCGCCGCGACCGATGAAATCAAGCGTGCCATCGGGCAGATAGCGCACAATGTCCCCGGTTTTATAGAGTCGGTCAGTCGGATCGGTGCTGAACGGATTCGGAATAAATTTCGCAGCCGTCAGCTCTGGTTGATGCAGATACCCGGCAGCCACGCTTGCCCCGCCGATGTACAACTCTCCTGGTATCCCGATGGGCACAGGTTGGGCCGAGCGATCCAGGACGTAGAGGCGGGTATTGGCAATGGCGCGTCCAATGGTGGGTAAACCGGTGGGCGGCTCTGTCTCTGCCGCAATGACTGCCGCCGTCGCCAGGACAGTGCATTCCGTGGGTCCATAATGATTGACCAGTTGGAAGGGCAGGTCGGCTGATGGCGCGCGATGGAGCCTGTCTCCTCCGGTGAGCAGATAGCGCAGCGAGATCTGCGCGGGCCAGGAGAGCGCCAGCAGTTCCTCGGCCAGCGGGGTCGGGACAAAGCTGACCGTAATGTCCTGCGCGATGAGCCAGTCGCGCAACTGGGGAGGAGACAGACGCACCTCCTCATCGGCCAGGTACAGGCTCGCGCCCGCTACCAGCGTTGGCCAGATTTCCCAGACCGAAGCATCAAAGCTCACCCCGGCGAGCTGCGTTGTCCTATCGGCTGGCGTGAGCGCATAAGTTTGAGTGTGCCAGAAGACAAGATTCAAGAGATTCTTATGGGTCACAGCCACGCCCTTGGGTTTGCCCGTAGAGCCGGAGGTATAGATGATATAGGCCAGAGCCTCAGTGGTATGTGCCATCGCGCAGGGTTCAGGTGACTCCTGGGCGATACGGGGCCAGTCTGTATCCAGGCAGAGGTTACGGCCCCGGGTCGCCGGCAGGCGTGACAGCAGATGGTGTTGTGTCAGAGTCAGGGGGATGCGAGCATCCTCAATCAGGAAGGCCAGGCGCTCAGGGGGGTGAGAGGCATCCATCGGCACATAAGCTCCGCCAGCCTTGAGCACACCCAGCAGGGCCACCACCAGCGCAAATGAACGCTCCAGGCAGATTCCCACCGGGACATCAGGACCGATGCCAAGCAGACGCAGGTAATGAGCGAGCTGATTTGAGCGCCGATTCAACTCATCATAGGTATAACTCTCACCCTGGGATACCACAGCAATAGCCGTCGGAGTGCGGCTGGCCTGCTGTTCTATCAGTTCTGCCACCTGCCTGTGGGTCGGATAGGGGGAGTTCGTCGCATTCCATTCCACCAGCAATTGCTGTTGTTCGGCCTCCGAAAGGTATGGTAGCCGCGTAATGGCCTGATCTGGTTGCCGGGTGATACTGAGAAGCAACTGCTCAAAATGGGTGGCCATGCGCTGTATAGTGGCGGCGCTAAAGAGATCAGTGCTGTACTCAAAGGAGGCACGCAGACCAGCCGTCTCCTCCCTGATGACCAGCGTCAGATCAAATTTTGTCGTTTCGGTATGGTGCTCAATGAAATCTGTTGTTAATCCCGGCATCTCCACCCGCGCCGGGGCTTGCTCCAGCGCGAACATGACCTGGAAAATGGGCGTGCGGCCTGTGCTGCGGTCAGGATGGACTGTCTCAACCAGCAAAGGGAAAGGCACCTGTTGATTGGCATAGGCCTCCAGGGCGGTATGCTGAACGCGCTTGAGCACCTGGCGGAAGGTCGGATTGCCAGAGAGATCGACGCGGATAGCGAGTGTATTGATAAGCAGGCCCACAATATGCACCAGTTCAGCGCGATCCCGGTGGGCAGTGGGAGTGCCAATAATCAGATCCTCTTGCGAGGTCAGGCGACAGAGCAACACCGCAAAGGCCGCCAGTAGCGTCATAAAGAGAGTCGCGCCCTCCTGCTGGCCCAGAGCTTTAAGCGCATCAGGGAGTTCCGGGCAGAGAGATCTCGTATACAAAGCTCCCTTCCCCGTCGCTTCAGCCGGGCGAGGGAAGTCCCCAGGCAGGTCCAGGATAGGGAGTGGGGCGCCGAGTTGTTGTTGCCAGTAGGCCAGTTGCGCCTCCGCTTCCGCTCCTCGCAGCCATTGTCTCTGCCAGCGCGCAAAATTCGCGTAGGAGAAGGCTATTTCCTTCAGCGGTGACGGCTGGCCTGCTGTATATGCCGTATAGAGGGCGGCAAGTTCCCGAAAAAAAAGATCGATGGAGAGCAGGTCAAACGCGATATGATGGATCACAAAGAGAAACCAATGCTCATCATCGTCTATCTGCAAGAGATGAGCGCGGAAGAGCGGTCCCTCCGCCAGGTTGAAGTGATACTGCCCCTCTGCTTTAAGGATGCGCCTGGCCTGATCCTGGCGCTGTTCAGCCGGAAAGAGACGCAGATCGCTGAAAGGCAATTCCCCGGCCTGTGCGGGCTGAATGATCTGATGCACCTGGCCATCCTCGGCGGTTTTGAAGACAGTGCGCAACGGAGTATGTCGCCGCTGCATTTCATGCAGGCTTTGTTCAAGAGCTGCTTTATCCAGCTTTCCCTTGAGGTGAAGTGCATAGGGCATGTTATAGACAGCGCCCTCGGATTGTACACGCGAGAGAAAAATCAGCCCTTCCTGAAAGATCGAGACAGGGTGGATATTCCCGAGTCCACCAGCCTTCTTCTGGAGAGCCTGTAACAGGAGCGCGCGTTTCTCGTCGGGAGAAAGAGTGGTCGATGGATCATCTCGTGTTGCCATGCGTATTTCCTTCTAGAATCTGTTGATAAAGGCTATCAACTTCTTCTTCGGACAAGCTGGAAAAATCAACCAGCACATTTTGTGCTGTCTCCTCATCGATTTCAGGCTTCAAGGTACTCGGATGAGGAGTGAGCCGGGTCTGCTGTTGGGCCACGAAAACGGCCAGGTCCGCCACCGTTGGCGCGCGAAAGATATCGTGCAGGGCGATGGTGACATGGAGAGCCTCGCGCACGCGTAGCACGATCTGGGTTGCCAGCAGAGAATTTCCTCCCAGATCAAAAAAAGAGTCGTGAATGCCAATCTGCTTGATTCCCAGGACCGTCTGCCAGATATCTGCTATCTGGACCTCAATGCTCGTCCGAGGGAGAGCCAGTGGCGTTTCGTCTCTGATATCAGCCTCAGCGGGAACGGGTAAAGCCAGGCGATCCAGCTTGCCGTTGAAGGTCAGAGGCAAGGATGGCAGGAAGACAAAGTGAGCTGGAATCATATACGCAGGTAGCATCTGACGCATAGAGTTGCGTATTTCGCTGAGCGAGGGTTTGCGCTCAGGGGAAGAGACGAGATAGGCAATCAGCCGTTGCCCGCCCGCGTCACTCTGGCGGGGCACAACTACAGCCTCACGTATCTGGGGATGGCTCAATAAAGCGCTCTCAATTTCCCCGACCTCAATACGGATGCCATTGATCTTCACCTGGTGGTCCATGCGTCCAAGGTATTCAATGGCGCCATTGGGCAGATAACGCGCGATATCGCCAGTTTTATAGAGGCGAGCTGCCGGGTCAGGGCTAAAGGGATCGCGAATAAATTTTTCGGCGGTCAATTCTGGACGGCGCCAGTATCCTCGTCCCACCTGCACGCCTCCGATATGCAATTCGCCGGCGCTTCCCAGTGGTACGGGCTGTAAGTGCTCATCGAGGATATGCATTTGCGTATTAGCGATAGGATAGCCAATGGGAACCGTTCGCAACTGGCTCTCCCGCTCACAGAGCCAGGCCGTTACTTCCACGGCTGTCTCCGTCGGACCATATAAATTGTGCAGTTGAGCCTGCAGCCGGGCAAAGCAACGCTCCTGTAATGTATAGGGAAGCGCTTCTCCACTACAGATGATGCGCCGTAGAGAAGTGCATCGTTCAACCTCAGGCTCATTGAGAAAGACCTGGAGCATGGAGGGTACAAAGTGGATAACGCTGATATTCTCGCGCCTGACCACATCGGCAATATACGCCGGATCTACATGTCCTTCGGGGCGGGCTACCACCAGGCAAGCTCCGGTGATGAGCGGCCAGAAGAGTTCCCAGACCGAGACATCAAAGCTATAGGGCGTTTTCTGCAGGACATGATCCTCCGCATACAGAGGATATTCTTTTTGTATCCAGAGCAGGCGATTGCAAATTCCCTGGTGTGTATTCAACGCGCCCTTGGGTTTCCCCGTAGAGCCGGAGGTATAGATCATATAGGAGAGATGCCCTGGTTGGACCACATGAACTGGATTATCGCCGGGATAACCCTCGATCTGTGACCAGGCGCTATCGAGACAGATATGCATAGCCTGTGTCGCTGGTAAGCGTGCCGAAAGATGCTCTTGCGTCAGGACAAAGGTAACCTGGGCATCCTCCAGCATATATTCCAGGCGCTCTCCGGGGTACGTCGGGTCCAGCGGTACATAGGCGCCGCCGGCCTTTAAAATACCCAGCAGGCCGATGAGCAACTCCAGTGAACGTTCCATCGCGATTCCGACCAGCTGTTCCAGTTGCACTCCTCGGGCACGTAAGAAATGCGCCAGTTGATTGGCCCGCTGATTCAGTTGCCGGTAGGTGAGCGACGTTCCCTCGTAGAGAACAGCGGTAGCATCGGGGGTGCGCGCGCATTGTTCTTCTACAAGCTGATGTAATACATGTATCTGTGGGAATGTTACCTGTGTGGCGTTCCATGTCCTCCTCATTTGCTCCTGTTCAGCCTGAGAGCGTAATGGCAACTGTTCCGGGAAAAGCGGTGATCGTGATGTATTCATAGCTATAAGCTCCTTCTGTAGGATCTTTACAGATCAAATTGTAATGTGATATCAGGTCAGAGGCTATCAGTATTTTGCTTTTCAATGCAAGATTCTTGCGCTTTCCCCTTTTTTGCCTTCTGACCAGTTTCGCCGTGTTTCTGTACCAGATTTGAAAGTTTTTCATGTAAGCAACTTAGAAGGCTCATCATTCGTTTTACATAGTGTACCCTCTAAATCATGATAGAATAGAAGTACCTTACAGAGAGATTTAGAAGGCTCATCATTCATTTTATATAATGTACGCCCTGAATACTAATAAAATAGGAGTACATTTTAAGTGAGGCATTCTGTTTCAGAGTCGTTCTCTGTATATGTTATGAGGGACAGGGAATGAAGAGGAGGTGCCTGGTCAGGAGGTTTACGGGCAGCATAAGCGAAATGAAAAGCACATGCAGCATAATGCAATGAACACGGGAGAGCGCGATCCCGGCGTATCTTCCACAACCTTATATCGGGCCTTTAGAAAGAGGTTATCCATGGGTCCCATTACACAGGCATTCTATGACAGGCCACCTTTGCTCTATGTTGAGAATAATCTGGTGATTGGCCAGACCAGGGCGGGATTTCCCTGCGCTGAAAAACCGTTTCATACGCATGATACCTATGTCATTGAATATATAGATACGGGGTCGATGTGGTTGATAGAGCGGAAAAGCCAGAACCACATCCCGCCTGGAGGCTATTATGTGCTACGTCCTGACCAGGAACATACGCAGAAAGCCATGCATGATCTGAGAACCCTGTTTATAGGGATTCCTCCCGGACAAATAGAGGAACTCTCCAGGACAATGTTTCCCTCTGGCAGGCCGCAGATGTTAGATCCTGTCTATACCCGGGCGCAGCAAAGCATCTACAGCCTTCTCGCTGCTATGGCAGCGGAGGTTGCGCAGCCGGATATTGTCAGCAGATTAATGTTAGAAAGTTATTGTCTGCAGTTATGTGTGCAATTGCTACGTCAACAGCAGGGAAACGATGAGGGACGCGGTTTGCCTGTGCAAAGATTCTCAGCGCCAGAAATTCAGCGCAGCATCGATTTTATTCACGCGTCCTATACTCAGGCTGTGACGCTGGAGCAACTGGCGTCAGTGGCTTCATTCAGTCAGTTTCATTTTCTGCGCCTGTTCAAGAAAACCACGGGTTTTACGCCCGCCGACTATATCAGGCAATTGCGCTTGAAAGAGGCCGCTCACTTGCTCACAACCTCGGAGGAGTCCATTTCCGCGATTTCGTCTCGCCTGGGTTTCCACAGTCCCGGGCATTTTTCGCAAGCTTTTCGGAGTTGCTATGGCGTCTCTCCTTCGCAATATCGCCAGCAGCAGTGAGGAGTGGGCGTCTGGCGGAGGGTCATCCTCGCATGGCATAGATAGAGTTTCCTGGCCGGGTGAGTATGCGCACGAGACGGCAGGGAAGGAGCGCATGTTCACCCGGCCAGACTTTTTACCGGGCATAGAGCCGAAGAAGCGCAAAAATTGCGCAGTTCAGAGCAAAATACCGACAGCTCTTTTTTCACTTGCAAGCTACAATTGCGGTAGAAACAACCGATTGTTTTCGAGCAGGCAGATACGCTGGTGTGGAACACCACAGCTATCAGGTTGCTCATTGAGAAATGCGTAGTGATGAATTGGGATCGAGGTATGAGCGATACGACGACGCCGGCCCTCAAAGGGTTACACGCCTTTACCATAGTTATAGGAGCCAGTATTCTCTCTCTTTCGGGCACAGCGATGACGCAATTTGCGGTCATTACCTGGGCCTGGCAGACCACCCGTTCAGCGACGGTGGCCAGCCTGGTAACCGTCTTTTCTTTTGCTTCCGTCGCGCTGTGCAGTATTTTTTCTGGAGCCTTGATTGATCGCTGGAATCTGAAAAAGAGCATTATGACGACTGACGCCATTGGCCTGGCGGCCAGCGGTCTCGTGCTGCTTCTCTATCTCACCAATACCCTGCAAGCCTGGCATTTAGCCGTCCTTGGCTGTGTGTTAGGTTTGCTGGAAGCGTTTCAGTTTCCGGCCTATCTGGCCAGTATTACCCAGATGGTTCCCCAGGAGCAGAGAACGCGGGCGAACGGATTATTCCAGACATCCTGGCACATCGCGGAAATTGTCTCGGCGGCTCTCGCGGGAATTCTCTTTGCTTTGATCGGTTTACAGGGCATTTTGCTCATTGATATTGCGTCCTTTGGCCTCATCATTGCCACCGTCGCGGCGGTTCATATTCCGCAACCCGTGGGTGAGCAGAGTGCCAATTCGACGCTGATCAAGGAAATTCTGGAGGGATTTCGCTACCTGTTTAGCCATGGAGCGCTCCTCTGGACTGTGCTTGTCTTTACCTCGACCAATGTGGCCTATGGGGTCTATCAGGGGCTTTTCCGTCCATTTGTGCTCGTCTTTACCAATAACAATGAGCAGGTGCTTGGTTTCACGCTGGCGGCGTTGAGCGTCGGCAGTGTCGTCGGGGGAGCCTTCATGGCCTGGTGGAAGGGTCCGAAGAAGCGTATCCCCCTGATCATCCTTTCCTGGAGCGCGATGTCATTGCTTAATTTTGTGGTCGCCGGGCTGGTTAGATCATTATGGCTCTGGTTAGGAGCGTTAGCAGCGGCAGGTTTTGCCGGGGCCATTGCCCTGGCGCTCTCATTCTCTATCTGGCAAGATACGATTGAGGAGGGCAAGCAGGGCCGAGTGTTCAGTATTATTCGCCTCCTGGTGCAAATTTCAATCCCCGGCGCCGCTTTTCTCGCGTCCCTGCTGACCGATAATGTGCTTGGTCCCGCCACGCGTCCGGGGCATCCTCTGGCTCAGGCGCTTGGTGGGCTGATCGGGACTGGCAGCGGCGCGGCCATGTCTCTGCTGCTGGTGGGAGCGGGACTCATTTTCGGCGTCCTGCTCCCGCTCGGGGCATTTTTCATTCCCGCCGTTCGCCGTGCGGAGCAGCCCGTAGCGGTAGTACCACCGGTTGCCAGAGCCGAAGCGCTCTCGCTCTCACGGGAAGAATAGGGGGAACGCTGCTGTACGCAAGGTTTCAGGATGAGTATTGGAGAGGATCATTACATCAAGGAGAGTGATGTTATGGATATGCAACAAGAAGGACAGGCTACCGAAGGGGTGGCTATTATTGGCATGGCCGGGCGCTTCCCGGGGGCCACGACAATTGAAGCATTCTGGCAGAATATAAGCGCCGGGAGGGAAGCCGTCGAGCGGATCGCGCCAGAGGAGGATCGTTTGCTCCAGCGTAATCCATCTCTGGCCACGAATCCGCAGTATATTCCGGCGGGCGCTTTCCTTGAGGACGTTGATCGTTTTGACGCTCCTTTTTTTGGCTATACCGCGCGCGAGGCAACGCTGCTGGACCCGCAGCAGCGCCTCTTTCTGGAGTGTGCCTGGGAAGCGCTGGAACGCTCCGGTTACGACGCGCAAACCTTCGAGGGCCGGATTGGCATCTACGCTGGCGCCGGCATGAATACCTATCTCCTCGATCATCTCTATCCGCATCCTGAACTGCTGGCAAGCATCGGAGGCTTCCAGACGATGTTGAGTAGCGAAAAAGATTTTCTGGCCACGCGTGTTGCCTATAAACTCAACTTGCGCGGCCCGGCAATTACGGTGCAGACCGCCTGTTCAACCTCACTGGTAGCCGTTGCCCTGGCTTTTCAAAGTTTGATGAGCTATCAGTGCGATATGGCCCTGGCCGGTGGCGTTTCGCTGCTGAGTCTGGAAAAGGGGGGCTATCTCTACGAGCAGGGCGGCATTGCCTCGCCGGATGGCCATTGCCGGGCCTTTGATGCGGACGCGCGTGGGACAGTGGGAGGGAATGGCTTGGGCATTGTTGTCCTCAAGCGCCTGGAGGATGCTCTGGCTGCCGGGGATCATATTACGGCGATCATTCGTGGAGTGGCCATCAATAACGATGGTGGCGAGAAGATGGGCTATACCACGCCGGGTCTGGAAGGGCAGGCCGAGGTCATTACGGAAGCCCTGGGCGTAGCAAACGTTGAGCCGGAGAGTATCAGTTATATCGAAGCTCATGGAACTGGAACCTTTATTGGCGATCCCATCGAGGTAGCGGCCTTAACCCGGGTGTTTCGTCAGCAGACGGAGCGCCTCGGCTTTTGCGCGCTTGGCTCGGTGAAAACCAATATTGGGCACCTGGATGTAGCCTCGGGTATCGCGGGTTTGATCAAAACCTGCCTGGCGTTAGAGCACAAAATGCTCCCGCCGAGCCTGCATTTTGTCCATCCGAATCCAGAGATCAATTTTCCCGAGAGTCCATTTTACGTCAATACCCGCTTACAGCCCTGGCCAGCAGGCTCTACGCCGCGCCGGGCGGGGGTCAGCTCCTTCGGCATTGGTGGTACCAACGTCCATGTCGTGCTGGAAGAGGCTCCGGTCAGACCATCCGTTCCTCCTGATCGGCGTGCCCAGTTACTTGTCCTCTCGGCCAAAACTCCCTCTGCCCTGGAAAAGGTGACAGAGCGCCTGGCCGCTTTTCTGCATGACCATGCCGAGGTGTCTCTGGCGGACATCGCCTGCACCTTGCAAATGGGACGCCGCGCGCACAATTGTCGCCGTATCGTTGCAGGGACATCACACGAAGAGATCCTCCGCCAGTTGCAGGGATCAGCCAGCGGAAATGTGATTACCGCAGTGAAAACCCATCAACGCCCATCGCTGGTTTTCTTATATCCCGGTCAGGGTGCTCAATATGTCCATATGGGGCGGCAATTCTATGAGGATGAGCCAGTCTATCGCCAGTGTGTAGATCAATGCGCTGTGTTTCTGACGCCCATTCTGGGCTTTGACGTGCGCACCCTGTTGTTTCCAGCGGCAGGCCAGGAACAGTCCGCCACCGAGCGTATCAATCAGACCGACATGACACAGGTAGCTCTGTTTATCACGGAATACGCCATGACGCGTCTCCTCATGACATACGGCATCCAGCCTGATGCCATGATCGGGCATAGCCTGGGAGAATATGTCGCCGCCTGTATCGCCGGGGTTCTTACCCTTGAGGATGCCCTTTCACTGGTGGCCGAGCGCGGTCGCCTGATGCAAAGTATGCAGCCGGGTGCGATGGTCAGCGTCGCTGCTTCTGAGGAGCGCCTGCGAGATCTGATAAATGAAGAACTTTCCATCTCCGTCATCTTTGGTCCGACCCTGTGCGTGGTTGGTGGCTCGCTTCAGGCGGTGCAGGCGTTTACCGAAACCCTGAGCAGAGAAGGTCTGGAGTATCGTCAGTTGCATACTTCGCACGCCTTCCATTCGCCGATGATGGAGCCCATGCTCCAGCCCTTTCAGCAGACAGTGCGGCAGGTAGAGCGTCGTCCGCCGACGATTCCCTATATCTCCTGTACAACTGGAACCTGGATCACGACAGAGAATATCATGGATGACGGGTACTGGTCGCGACATGTCAGGCAAACGGTACGCATCGCAGACGGTATGCAGGAACTCCTGAAGCAGCCGGAGAGGGTATTCATCGAAGTTGGTCCATCGCAAATGCTCAAAGCGCTGCTGCGTCAAATATCGCAGGAAACGGCCCGAACTCTGGTAACGGTAACTGCCATGCGCCATCCCCTGGACACGCAGTCAGACCGGATGGTTCTGCTGATGGCGCTTGGCAAACTCTGGCTGACTGGCGTCACAGTCCATTTTGCCGCGCTCCATCAAGAGCAGGCCCGGCGCGTCCAGCTCCCGACCTATCCTTTTGAACGGCAGCGCTACTGGATTGAGGCAGGCAGACCCTCGGTGACTCCCGCCACCTCTGCTGATCTGCCTGGCTTCGCGGAGGAAGCGCAGAAGGGAGAGGAACCTCAACTGCGTGCGACCCTGCTCAATGCCTACGTCGCGCCGGAGAGTGAGACCGAGCGCCGGGTGACAGCCATCTGGCAGGAGTTTTTAGGGGGCAGCGAAATCGGGATACATGATAACTTCTTTGAGCTTGGGGGAGATTCGCTCCTGGCGATTGGTCTGATCGCCCGCTTGCGTGAAACATTTCAGTTAGAGCTTTCTGAACGTCTTCTCTATGAAAATCAAACCATAGCGGCCCTGAGCGCGCAGATCGATCAAACGACCCGGCGCCTGGATCGCATCACTGCCGTTCCTCGGGATCAGCCCTTGCTCGCGAGCTGGTTTCAGGAGCGAGCCTGGGTGCGCGATCACCTGCATCCAGCGCAGGCCAACAAGAGCAATCTCGCGACTGGCTGGCAACTCAATGGCAAGCTAAATCAACAGCACTTTGTCCAGTGCTGGAATACCATCGTCGCGCGCCATGAAATGCTGCGCACCGCCTTTGTGGAAAAGGACGGGCAGGTCTATCAGGTGATTGTTCCATCCCTCCAGGTGTCTATCCCTCTCATCGATTTGACCAGTCTGCCAGAGGAACAGCGTATGCCTGCCCTGCTGGCCCATGCCGCAGCCCAGGAGGAAATGCCTTTTGATCTTCAGCAAGCGCCGCTCTGGCGTGTGTGCCTGTATGAGATAGCAGCGGAGCGTTACGGCTGGATTCTCATTGTTCACCAGAACATCCTGGATGGAGCCTCAATTACGCTCATGCAGCAGGAAATGAGTCTTCTGCTTTCCTCCCAGGCCCGGGGAGAAGAAGCGGGACTCTCGCCGTTAGCAGTGCAGTTCGCTGATCTTGTGGCCTGGGAACGTCGCCACTGGCAGCAAGGGACATTTGAGCCACATATCGCCTACTGGCGTGAAAAATTCGCGCGGCGGCCACAACCCCTTGAACTGCCAACATCGCGGGCTCGCATCAGCGAATATGCTCCGGGAGAGACCCTGGCATGGCATTTGTCACCCGCTCTCACCGATCAGGTAAAAGCGCTGGCTCAGGAACAGAGCGCTACCTTCTTCATGGTCATGCTGGCGGCCTTTCAGATGTTCGCTTCTTGCCTCACCGGTCAGGAGGATATTCTGATCGAAACATCGCTCGTCAATCGCAATCGTGCGGAGTTGCAAGCATTCATTGCGCCCCTGGCGAACCTGGTCACCCTGGTCACCAACTTTGCCGGTGATCCATCTTTGCGGGATGGAATTGAGCGGACGAAAGCAACCGTCCTGGGGGCACTGGCTTATCGAGATCTGCCTTTCGCCAAAGTATTGGAAACCTGTTTGCCTGATTACTACAGGAGTTACGAACGTTTAGGGCGGGTCTTTATGGTCCAGTATCCCGTTGATCAAGAGGTGCATTTACTGCCAGATCTTGTCCTGGGAGAACGGCTTTCGTTTCGCAAAGCCACGTTTGATATCTATATATCAGTCGTGGATTATGGCGCTACTGCGGGCATCTCCTGGGAATACGATACCCATCTTTTCGACAGCGCAACTATCGCGCGCATGGCGGACGGTTACACACAATTCCTGGAGACCCTCGTTGCTACTCCCGAACGGCATCTGTCCGAACTGGTACTCTCTGAGCGTATGAAGGTGCTCTCTTAGCCGCATGGCGCCACGGATGAGAGAACCCGCGAGTCCAGGGACATCTCCAGAACCGCCACGAGGGGCAGAGTAAGGGTTTGCAAGGAGCAAGGCAAAGTCTGAGTAGAGCAGGTGTGAGAAAAATGGGGAAGAGTTCAGGGAGCGAAGAAATGGGAGCCACCACCCTGAAGGCGTGGCTCCCATTCCTTCGCTCCTGAACTCTGCACCGTTACTGCCGCTGGACCTCGCGGCATGGCCATGGTTCTGCTCCGCCGCCACAGGATCAGTGCGCGAAGTAGTGTCCCTCGTCAAGATCCGCCAGCAGCGAAGGCTGTCCAGGCTGCCAGCCGAAGCGCTGGCGGGTCAGCTCGCTCGATGCCGAAATATCAAGCGAGAAAAGGCTTCCGAGCCAGCCAAAATGCTCACCGGCCTGGTTTGCGGGCACCGAAACGACCGGAAGATGGAGGGAGCGACCAATGGCGCCCGCAATCTCTCGCACCGGCACGCCCTCATCGGCGACCGCATTCAGGCGAGCCCCGGCGGGCGCCTTTTCCAGAGCCAGACGAAAAGCCTGAGCCGCGTCAAAGCGATGGACCGAGGCCCAGCGATTGTTCCCCTCACCTGGATACGCAGCAACGCCCTTCTCGCGAGCAATCCCAATCAGGGCCGGCACAAAACCATGATCGCCCTGGCCATGAACAGACGGGGGCAGGCGCACCACCGAAACGCGCACATCGCGCTCAGCCAGCGCCAGCGCCGTCGTTTCCGAACGCCGTGGTAACCGCTCATGCACGACGGCCACTTCGTCCTCAGTCGCAGCGCGCCCCGACGACAGAAACGCTATCCCGGATGTCACGACAAAAGGGCGACCAGATCCAGCCAGCACCTCACCCAGGGTCTCAATCGCCAGTTGATCGGCCTGCGCCGACCTGAGATAATCGGCAAAATCGTGAATAAAAGCGGTATGGATCACGCCATCTGCTCCCTCGGCGCCTCTGCGCAGACTCGCCAGATCATCAAGTTCACCGCGCAGCACCTCCGCGCCAGTCGCCGCCAGCGCGGCAGCGCCCGCGTCCGAGCGAGCTAATCCGAGCACCTCATGTCCATGCGCCAGCAATTCACGTACCACAGCAGTACCAACAAAACCGGTTGCGCCGGTAACGAAAACCTTCACCAGGAAATTCCTTTCGTCCACTATTTCTGAAATGTGCTTCACCAGAGCGGGGTCATGGGACCACCGTGCCGCAGGTGAGGCTCTGCTTCGATGGATTCTCCTCACCTCTGCTGTTCAGAGTGTATAATAAAGGGCATGGTTTAACGAGAGAAGCGTTTATCCTGGTACTGCCACTCCTCGTTTAAGGGGGATAGAACAGAAGGGAGAAGGTCACATGTCTTTCCATCAACTGGAACTGGATCGCCATCACGAACTCGCCGCCTTCCTGCGTAGTCGCCGCGCTCGCCTTTCGCCAGAACAGGCGGGCCTGCCGCGAGGAACACGTCGGCGCACCCCTGGCCTGCGCCGAAGCGAAGTAGCCACCCTGGCCGGAGTGAGTCCCGAATGGTACACCTGGCTGGAACAGGGACGGGA
>DASZXF010000396.1:0-3671 GCA_035546055.1 Ktedonobacteraceae bacterium | reverse complement strand
AGGGCGGCGCCCTCCGCACTCCCGCTTCCACTCAAGCGAGGCAGCCTGGCACACCCCATACCCCGGCAGAAGGTGCCGCCCTCCGCACTCCCGCTTCCACTCAAGCGAGGCGACCAGGCTCACTCCATACCAGGCAGAAGGCGCCGCACTCGGCACTTCTGCTTCCGCTCAAGCGAGGCGGCCAGGCAGAGAGTTGCCAGTTTATTCGCGGGAGAAAGAGCGCAGGGCGAACGTGACCTGTTCCTCCAGGGTCATGGACCGATCCTGGGGAATTTTTCTGAGCGCGGCCTGCGCTTCCGCTGTGGAGAAGCCCAGTCCGACCAGGGCTTCCAGCACATCGGCCTGAATAGCGCCGCCACCGGCGGGCACGCCGACTCCCCCTGCTCCGGTGAGCGAAGGCAGTTTGCCTTTCAATTCCAGCACCAGGCGGCTGGCCAGCTTTTTCCCGACGCCCGGGGCCAGAGAGAGCCGCTGTAAGTCCTCGTCGGCAATCGCCCGGTACAGAGTCGGCGCGTCCATGTTGGCCAGCAGGGCCAGTCCAACTTTTGGACCAACGCCGCTGATATTCAGCAGTTGCTCAAAAGCATCGCGTTCAGCCTCGCCGCTGAAACCATACAGCGCCATACCATCTTCGCGGACCTGAAAATGCGTGTGGAGCGTGACCTCGCTGCCCGGATCTCCCAGGCGGCCCAGCGTCGAAGCTGGCGCGAAAATGCGCAGACTGAACCCGCCGACACGAATAATCGCGTGATCGGCGCGCCGGGCTTCAAGCACACCATGTATACTGGCAATCATTTCTCCCTCGTCCCTTCTCCTTCTATAGAAGAACGCCTATTTGAGATTGGAAGTAACCCGCGCGCCATTCTGGCTATCAAGGGCCACGCTTCTCCTCCACATGAGGAAAACGAAGGACGGGTCTGGGGCCGGGTCGCGCCCGGTTCCAAACCCGTCCCTCGTCTTCCTGATCCTGCCTGTGCCTCTGTACCTGAGCTTAGCGCCCCTCCCAGGGATTGGCGGAACGCTCGCGCAAAAACGGCACCGTATTGAGATGGCAGATAGCCACGGCGGCTGCGTCGGCGGCATCATCAGGGCGCGGGATCGCGCTCAAGTTGAGCAAAATCCGCACCATTTCGCCGACCTGGGTTTTGTCGGCGCTGCCATACCCGGTCACAGCCTGCTTGACCTGGCGCGGCGTATATTCGGCGATTGAGAGTCCGCCGTTGGCCAGCGCGAGCATGATCACTCCGCGCGCGTGCCCGACCGTCAGGGCGGTACGCGCGTTTTTGGCGAAAAAAAGCTCCTCCATCGCCGCGTCGCTCGGCTGATATGTCGTGATAATTTCGCCCAGGCGTTGATAAATGTGCTGCAAACGCTGCGCCAGGGGCATACCCGCTGGCGTGGTGATCACATCGCAGGCGACCATGCTCAGCGTGTTTCCCTTCGACGCCACGACCGAGTAGCCAACAATCGCCGTCCCCGGATCAATGCCCAGGGTCAGGCGCGCCCCGCTAAGAGCCTGCTCAGATGTCTTGATGACACTGGTACTACTCTCCATGTACGTTTTCCCCCAGGCATCCTGGCCTTTATTCGTAGGAAGCCGCGAACTCCTCCGGGAAGTCCGCGTTGGTGTACACGTTCTGCACGTCGTCCAGGTCTTCGAGCCTGTCGATCAGACGCAGAACCTGGTGCGCGACTTTCTCATCGGTGATGTCAACTCTGGTCTTGGCCTGGATCGTGCTCTCTGCCTTGAGGACGTTGTACTTGTTCGCCTCCAGACCCTTGCGCACATTTTCCAGTTCGGAAGGGTCGGTATAGATGATAATGGACTCATCGTCAGCGCCAACTGGCTCAACGTCCTCGGCTCCCAGGTCAATTGCTTCCAGGGAAAGCTCATCGGGATCATGCCCTTTGAGTTCAACTTCGATAATACCGCGATTCTCGAACAGCCAGTCAACGCAGCCGTTCTCGCCCATGTTTCCGGCATTGCGGTTAAAGGCGTTGCGCACATCGGCAACTGTGCGATTGCGGTTCTCGGTCAGCGTCTGCACGAGAATCGCTGTGCCACCGGGGCCGTAGCCCTCATAGGTGATCTCTTCGAGGTTTGAGCCCTCGCTGCCGCCTACGGCGCGCTTGATCGTGCGCTCGATGTTATCCATAGGCATATTCGCATCGCGCGCGCGCTGCACCGCAATGCGCAGGCGGAAGTTCGCATTTGGATCGCCGCTGCCGCCTTCGCGTACCGCGACTACAATTTCACGACCCAGCCGGGTAAAGAGCTGCCCGCGCCGGGCGTCGTTTACTCCTTTTGAGCGCCGAATCTGCGCCCATTTTGAGTGACCTGACATATACCATCGCCCCCTCATTCGTTGTCGGCGTGCATCGCCGATCAGATCCTTCTTTCCGATTTGACGCCAGAACGATGCGCTCACCGTCTGTCAAATCGGCATAAGAGACTGCCAAATAGTCCTTAGAAAGTACTCTCAGTTCTGTTGAAAGTGGCATTTTGCCTATTGTAACATGAATACGGGCAGGGCGTCGAGGGGCTAGTTTCCCGCCAGCCATTCCGCGATGGCCTGATTGACCTCCGGGGCTTTCTCGCGCTGCACATAATGGCCAGCGCCAGGTATAATCTGCAATCGCGAACCGGCGATATGTTCGTGCAAATAGCGGCTGAATTTGACCGGCGCGTTACGCTCCTCCGCTCCACACAGAATCAATGTCGGCAGATTGCGAATTTCCTGCAATCGCTCCATGACATCAAAGCTGTTACAGGCCATGAGATCGCGATAGAGGATGCCCGACTGCGCTTTGTTCGGCTCGTTTAACAGGCGCGCGGAGAGAGCTGGATCGCTCTGTTCGGCCAGCGAAAATTGTTTGAGGGTGCGCTGCGCCTGCTCTGGATCGGTGCGCGCGGCCTCCAGCAAGGCCGGAGCGACACGCATACGCGCGCCCGTACCGATCAGAATCAGCCCGTCCAGTTGGGCGCCGAAATCCAGCCCCATCTGCAGGGCGATCAGACCTCCCAGCGAATGACCAGCGATGATTGGCCGTTCCAGGCGCAATTCTTCCCGCACAATTGTCCAGACTGCCCGCGCGTAATCCGCGACGTTGACCTGCTCCGGCAGCGTGTCCGCGCGCACGCCGTGTCCCGGCAAATCCAGCGCATGCGCTCGCTGGCCGAAAAAGGCCACCTGCTCCCGCCACGCCCGCGCGCTATCCCCCGCGCCATGTACAAAAACCAGCGGATTGTCCATAGAAAGCTCCTTTGCTTGACAAAACACTGCTGCAAGCCACAACAGTTGAGTACACACACGAAAATTATTGTAGCGCATCACCTTCCAGCAACGCCAGATGTCCCGGCCTCCCTCTAAAGTAGGGGATGCAATCCATCCCGCGCGTGATCTCAATTTGCCCCTGTGGCTGCTACACTTTTCTCAGCAAAACTAACGAGTACCTTATTACTGTTAGAACAGGAAAAAGGAGCTTTATGCGTATGCAAGGACAGATGTTGGAGCAAACACGACCATCTATTCTTACTACAAGCGGTTTAAGTAAAAACTTTGGCAAGCTGGCGGCTGTGAGTGATCTGAACCTGGAGATCAAACAGGGCGATGTCTTTGGCTTTCTGGGGCCGAACGGATCGGGAAAGACGACGACTATTCGTATGCTAC
>DASZXF010000395.1:0-2520 GCA_035546055.1 Ktedonobacteraceae bacterium | reverse complement strand
GGGGAAACGCACGGTGCTGGAAAAGTTGGGGAGGACTGATATCTAATGTTGTGTGTTTTTGTGGCCTTGCAGAGTCCGCTGCAAGGCCACAAAAACACAACATTAGTACGTTCGGCAAGCGCCGCAGGCGCGAGCAGGGCGTTGATGGGCGAGTGAGGCGCCGCTCAGGGGCGGAAAGATCATGCTATAATAAAGGCCACTCTACTTTTTTGAAAACGTGCAAGGATACAATAATGATGATCGATTTACGCAGCGATACGCTCACACTCCCCACTCAGGCCATGCGCGAGGCGATGTACCACGCGGAACTGGGCGATGATGTCTATGGTGAAGATCCAACGGTAAACCGCCTGCAAGCTATGGCCGCCGCGCTGATGGGCAAGGAAGCAGCATTACTGGTGCCCAGCGGTAGTATGGGCAATACCGCCGCTGTCATGGCGCACGTGGGACGCGGCGAGGCGTTTATTGTGGGTGATCAATCACATATTTATTTGAATGAACAGGGCAGCGCTTCGACCATCGGCGGCGCGCCTCGCGTGGTAGTGCGCACCGATGAAAATGGTCTGTTCGATCTGCGTGAAGTGCGCGCCTGTATCGAGGATGACAGCGATGACCATATTGCCGCTACGAAGCTGCTCTGCCTGGAGAATACGCATAACTATTGCGGCGGCGCGGTTCTGAGTGTGGCCCAGATGGAGGCTCTGACCTCGCTGGCGCATGAGCATGGATTGGCGGTACACCTGGATGGAGCGCGCATCTTCAACGCGGCTATCGCCCTGGGTGTACCGGTGCGCGAACTGGTCAAAAGCGTCGATTCGGTGATGTTCTGCCTCTCGAAAGGTCTGAGCGCCCCGGTCGGCTCGCTGCTCGTGGGCAGCCAGGCTTTCATCAAACGAGCGGCACGCGTGCGCAAGCTTCTGGGCGGTGGTATGCGCCAGGCGGGCATTCTGGCCGCCGCCGGCATTGTGGGTCTGGAGCACATGGTTGAGCGCCTGGCGGAAGACCACGAGCATAGCAAACTGCTGGCTCAAGGCCTGGCCGACTACCCGCAGATCGAGATTCAGCCCGCCCGCGTGGTCACAAATATCGTCATCTTCTCCCTGCGCGACTCTCACGGCGCAGTGCTGGGCAAAGAGGCCACCGACCTCTTTGTGCGCAAAGCGGAAGAGCATGGCGTCCTGGTCAGCGCCATCAGCGCCGAAAAAATTCGCGCCGTAACCCACTATGGCATTGAACGCTCTGACATCACCACGGCCCTCAATGCCATCAGACATACGCTGATCGAAATGGCCATCTCGTAGGCATGGGAGGGCAATTTTGCCCTGGGAGATAGTCAGGGACACGCAATCGATCTCCACTCCTAATACTTTCGATACCGAGGGCAGGCTGATTTTCGGCGTGCCCTATCCACCGGAACCTTTGACGGGCAGCGGCAGCATTCTGGGCTATCTAGTCAAATGCATCTGCGCGGAATGGGCGGTACGCTTTCATACCGGCTATGAACCGGATGAGGATGATTATCACGATGTCGCGGCGCTCTGCGAGCGGTTTCATATCGCGCTGCCGGCTGAGTTCGCCCGCTTTGCAGATGACTCTGCATAGCTCTGAACATGACTTTTGGCATGGTCATCCCTCCCAGGAGTCACCCGCTATAATTATGTCCTCTGGCAGATCACCTGGCCGGCACGATAGCGTATAATGAAGTCATCAATCAGAATAACGTTTTTAAAGCTCACATGAGCGATAAAACGAGTATTTCATAAGGAGACCATGAGCATGTACGACCCTTACCAGGATCGCCAGCAGCGGAGAGCACAGCGCCGCTATGAGCGCGCAGAACGCCGGTATTATCGCTATCAAAATCCCATGCGCGGGCTGGCCGGTGGTCTTTTCCTGCTGGCCTTGATTGCGGCTTTTGCCTTTAATAATATCTGGGGAGGCGTTGGCTTTCTGCCACTGCTCTTTGTCGGTCTGGCCTTCCTCTCACTCTTCGGGACGATCAGCACGACGAACCGCACGAACATCTACGGCGGCCTCCATGGCTTTGTCTGGATGCTGGGCCTGGCCCTCTGTTTCGTCATCGGCTTCTGGCCGTGGATTCTGCTGCCGGTCGCGGTGACAATGATTCTGGGCTCGATGTTCAAGCCGATCATGAACGGTCTGAGTAACGCGAGCTTCCTGGGCGCGACACAGATGCAGCCCGATCAGCAGTCCTATCCGCAGCAGGAGCAACCGCCGCAGGAAGGCTACCACGCCTACCAGCAGGGCTACCAGGGAGCGCCCGCCCAGCCGCACGAGGCGTACCAGGAGCATACTCCACAGGATGAGCAGCCCCGGGTGCAGTATCCTGAGCAGCATCAGCAGGAACTTCCCCCGATGGAACAACATTAGCATATGTGCAAACATGAGTCCCCCCCCCTTTTTCTGAGGCGGCCTCAAGCGCTGGGGGCGCCCCGCCCCCTCCAAGGGAAATGATGAAGTTTGGCGAGCACGCAGCGCTCGCCAAACTTCAGCATTTCC
>DASZXF010000394.1:0-2121 GCA_035546055.1 Ktedonobacteraceae bacterium | reverse complement strand
ATGTTCCAGGCCATATTGCTGGGACCATGGATATCCATGGTCGGGAAGCAGAAAATGGGTAACGTGTTGGCAGGTCCAGACCAGCAGGATTTAGCTTTTCTGGGAGAGCTTCTTGAAAGGGGCAAAGTCGTGCCTGTAATCGATAGACGATACCCATTAAGTGAGGTTGCTCAAGCAATCCGGTATCTGGAAGAAGGGCATGCCAGAGGAAAAGTGGTCATCACGGTGTAGCAGGCGCTCTCCAAAAAGACACCCCTCTGGTCAGGTGATAATCCACGCTTCTGGCACCTGGTCCGCAGGGGTGGTACAATGTGTGGAGATGAACACAATCTTGAGGTATCCGATATGGCAAAAGCACGATTACAGCATGTTTCAGTGATTATTCGCGAGGGGGGACAGGCGGAGGCGCGGGCGTTTTACGGTGGGTTACTTGGACTGGAGGAGAAGACGCCGCCGCGTTCGCTGGCGCATCTCAACCTGGTCTGGTTTGTGGTTGGTGAGGGCGAGATGGAACTGCATTGTTCGCCCAACGGGCCGGTTCCCAGGGGCGATGAGGCGCATCACCTCTGCCTGGAGGTAGATGATCTGGCCGCCTATCGTGGTCGTCTGACCGGGGCCGGCGTGGAGGTCAGCGAGGCCGAGCCGATTCCCTCTCGCCCTCGCTTTTTCTGTCGCGATCCCTTTGGCAATTTGCTGGAGTTGACGACCATCGAGGGCGATTATCGCCAGGCAGAGTAATCTCTAGCTGGCGAAATGGGGCACGACGGTTTGCCCAAAGCGCTCAAGTGAAGCAGGATCGAGGAAGCGGAACATACAATGCGTCACGCCCAGTTCTTGCAACTGCTCAAGCTCCCGAATGACTTCGGCGCTGCTTCCGGCGATGAAGTGTTTTTCTGAACTGCGCTGAACTTCGGCGGGATTCTCCGAGACGCTGGCGGTGCTCAGGTAGCTCAGCTTGATCTCAGCGGGATTCCTGCCGATGCGGGCGCAGTGCTCTTTGAGAATGGCCACTTTGCGCGCGTAGACCTCGATGGGACACGAGTTAAAGTTCCACCAGTCGGCGTAGCGGGCCGCGATAGCCAGCGTCTTTTTCTCGCCGCCACCGCCGATGAGCAGCGGAATCGGCGGGTCCGGTAGTGGTTCGCAGCAGGCTTCATGAATCTGGTAATGGCGACCCTCAAAGGTGGCCGGGCGCTCGCTCCACATACGCTTGAGAATAATGGCGGCCTCTTCCAGTTCTTCCAGGCGCGTCTTTGCGTCAGGAAACGGGTAGCCATAGGAGCGGTATTCATCCTCTTTCCAGCCCGCGCCCAATCCGAGAATCACACGTCCCTGTGTCATAAGTTGCAGATTGGCGGCCATTTTGGCCAGCAACGCCGGGTTGCGGTAGGACTGGGCGAGGACCAGCGTGCCGATGCGATATTGAGGAAACATGCCAGCCAGATAGCTGAGGGTGGTCAGACACTCAAGCGCGCCCTGCTCGCCCCATTGCAAATGATCTTCCAGCCAGATGGTAGTGAAACCTGTGCCCAGTTTCTCGACCAGCTGACGATTATATGCAAATAGTTGCGCAGCCGGGACGTTTCTGGCTACCGGCTGCAACATCAGACCAAATTCCATCGCTTGCCTCTTTCAACCTGTGGTAGGTGCTTGCCTGTGCTTTGCGCGGGCGCGACAGGCGCATCCACGCAGCACAGGCACATTGTATCACACCCGCTCCCTGGCGATGTCACCAGTCCGCCCGCAAGCGATCCAGCACGTTCAGCACGTTCAGCGCCTCCCCGGGCGGATAGGCCAGGGCCGTCTCCTGCTGGAGCGCAGCGGCAAAGTGCTCCACCATGAGTTGATAGGGGTCTGCCGGCGCGAACGCTTCACAGATCATCCGACTGCCGTATTGCAGGCGCAGTTCGGTGGGATCATCCCGCCAGGCCGTAAAGGCCAGGGGAGCCGAAGCCGCGCCCTCGCTGCCGACGATCTCAAGCGCCTGGTGTTCGGCGGCGCCGAAGCTGCATTGAAGATGGCCCCAGGTATCCTGCGCGAAGCGCAACTGAGCCGTCACCGCCAGATCAACGCCCCCTATCTCCTGGCGCAGCGCCCGGCTGTATGTCTCCATCGGCAGGG
>DASZXF010000393.1:0-7375 GCA_035546055.1 Ktedonobacteraceae bacterium | reverse complement strand
ATAGGCTCAAAACACACTTCTGGGGATAAAGGGCAGTCCGCTTGCGGGCGATGCGATAGGCTCAAAACATACTCTTGGGAATAAAGAGCAGTCCACTTGCGGGCGATGCGATAGGCTCAAAACACACTTCTGAGAATAAAGGGCAATCCATTTGTGGGCGATGCGATAGGCTCAAAACACACTTCTGGGAATAAGGAGCAGTCCGTTTGCGGGCTGTGATGGGGAGAGCAGGCATATGGCTGTCACGCTGCTACAATCTCTGCCAGAGAGACAGGCTCCGGCTTTTCTGGCGCTTGGACATGTGACGCGCGATCTTTTGCCGGAGCGGAATACCTTCGCTCTCGGCGGGACGGTGACGTTTGCGGCGTTGACGGCCTGCCGCCTGGGACTGGCGGCGGCCCTGGTGACGTGCGCGGACGAGGAGTTGCTGACTCAACTGCCGGACTTTTTGCCAGGCGTGGCTCTGGCGGTTCGTCCTGCGGCGGTGACGACGGCCTTTGAGAACAGCTATCGGGATGGCTTTCGCACGCAATATTTGCGTGAGCGGGCTCCTCTGCTGGATATAACGGATATTCCGCCGGCCTGGTTGTCCGCATCTGTGCTGTTGCTGGCTCCGCTGGCTCAGGAGATCCCGCTGGAACTGGTGCGGACTCTGAGGCGTCCGCCTGGCTCGTTGCTGGCGGCGACTCCGCAGGGCTGGCTGCGGCGCTGGGACGCGGATGGCCGGGTCTGGCCGACGCCCTGGGAGCAGGCGGAAGAACTGCTGCCGCTGCTCGATGTGCTGATTCTCAGCCATGATGATCTGCTCCCCTTTGCCGACAATCGCCGCGAAATGGCCGATGCCATGCTGGCCGCGTGGAGTCGGCGCGTACCGTTGCTGATCGCCACGGACGGACGGGCCGGGGCCACGCTGTTTGAGCAGGGGAAGGCCCGACACTTCCCGGCCTATGCCGCGCGCGAGGTTGATCCTACCGGCGCGGGCGATGTCTTCGCCGCCGCCTTCCTCAGTCATTTTCACCAGCACCGCGACCCCTATGCAGCGACCAATTTCGCCAACTGCGTGGCCTCGCTTTCCGTCGAGCATCCTGGCATCAGCGGTATTCCCACGCAGGCGCAGATTCAGGCTCGTCTGCGTCCGCTGTCCCGCTGAGCATCCGGTTTGCGCGCCAGGTCCGTACAGGGTAAGATTGGAGCATGAGATGATGGCGCAGGTCAATCTGCCACAGAAGAAAGAGAAAAGCATATGGCCGAAAGAGACGCGGAAAGCGGCAGCATAGCGGAGCGCGGGCCGGTTCGCGGACCGTGGAGTATAGGCGCGGGCGCGGTTGTCGTGGATGAAGGGCGGGTCTTGCTGGTGCGCAATCGCTACGGAGCCGCCAGGGAGCGCTATTTATTACCGGCTGGACGGGTCAAACCCGGTGAAATGCCTGATCGCGCGGCGGAACGTGAAACTCTGGAAGAAACCGGCCTGCGCGTGTGCGTTACAGGTTTGCTGGGCGTGCGCATCTGGGGTATGGAAAGTGGCGAGCACAATTACTTCTTCATGTTCCAGGCCCGCCTGTTATCTCCCGCCAGCGAACTGCGCCCCGATCTCAACGAGGTCAGTGACGCGCGCTTTTTCACCCGCGCCGAGCTTGGTCAACTCGGTCCCACCGAAACCTGGGCTGGCGCCGTTGCCATCGCCTACAAAGCTCTCGACGCCACCGCCCCTATCTGGCCTGATGCCGCCGAACTCTCCGCAGATTCCGGTGTCGCGACCTCAGAACACTGGCGCTTCTGGGCATAAGGCATCCATGAGAGCAAGCAAGGCAAAAATGCCGTAAACTTGCTTGAGGAGTGAAGCTTTTGCCCACTCTTTCTCGGATGAGGGGATGTGAGCGGCAGGTTCGCGGCTGTACTGTGCGTGTTCTGTTTCTGCCGCTTCCGGTGATTTTCTGATGGCATCATACGCGGAATGTTTGATGGCGGTTTATTTGCCCTGGTGAAACGCTTTGTATTCTGTTATGATTCTTGTGAGAGAACTGTTTTGTGGTAAATAGATGGTCTATGAGAGGCGCTTTTCCGCTACGAAGGGACTCAACTATGAAGATGGTGCGAGATTTTCTCTGGAAGCATCTGGGTATCACGCTGAATCGCGGGACATGGATTGCGGGCAGCCTGTTTGCGCTGTTTTTTGTCATGGCGGTGGTCGGCGCGGTGGTGGTCAGACAAACGGGGTCGTCGTTTTTCCGGCTGATAATGGTGCTGGGGGTGAGCGGGGCGAGCATTTTCGCGCTGGGCGGCAGTTATTACGCCTTTGCCTGGGGCTTGAGCGATCAAGAGGGGCGCAGGAAGATTGAAGAAGAGGTTGCGCTGAAACAGTGGAGGAAGAGGGCGCGCGATCCGCACTATGAGCCGTAGGCGTCGGCGCCCTGATCATTGTTCACATCATGCTGACCGGCTCGATGTCGATTTGCCAGCCGGGGGCGTGGAGAACGCGCAGCAGCACTTGCAGGTTGTGACCGCGCAGGATTAACTGCCAGCGGTATTTGCCCTGTAAACGCTCCATGATGGCAGGCGCGGGTCCGACGATATCGGTCTGCTCAAGGCCGAGGCGCTCGATCCAGCGATCCAGCTTTTCGCGCAGCAGCAGGGCTTCGTTCTGGGCGCGCAGACGATTTTCATGGCTGTAGGTGAGTTTGACGAACTGGCGAAAAGGCGGGTAGCCATAGCGACGGCGGGCCTCGATTTCGGCGGCGTAAAACTCGTGATAGCTGTGACGAGAGGCGGCGTCGATGCAGAAATGCTGCGGGTTAAAGGTCTGCACGATGACCCGGCCAGCTTCGCTGCCGCGACCGGCGCGACCTGCGACCTGGGTGAGCAGGGTGAAGGCGCGTTCAGAGGCGGAGAAGTCGGGCAGCGTGAGGGCGATGTCGGCGGAGACGACGCCGACGAGGGTGACGCCGGGAATATCAAGACCCTTGGCTATCATCTGCGTGCCGATGAGGATATCTCCCTCGCGGTTGGCGAAGCGGTCCAGCAGTTGCTCGTGGGCGCGGCGCGTTTTGGCGGTGTCGCGGTCCCAGCGTAGCAGGCGCACGCCGGGGAAAGTGCGCGCGATGGTCTGCTCGACCTTTTCGGTGCCCAGTCCGAAGTAGCGCACGCTGTTGCCGTGGCATTGCGGACAGAAGCGCAGCGGCTTGTGCTGAGTGTTGCAATAATGGCAGAGCAGCACGCGTTCCGTGGCGTGATAGGTCAGGGGAATGTCGCACTGCTCACACATGGCGACATAGCCGCATTCCCGGCAGAGCACGCAACTGGCCGCGCCGCGCCGGTTGAGGTACAGGATGGCCTGCTGCTTACGTTTGAGCACATCGTTCAGGGCGGTCTGCAAGCGGCGGCTGAGGATGCTGGTGTTGCCGACGAGCAACTCGTTGCGCAGATCGACGATTTCGACCGGTGGCAGGGTGGCGCCGATGCGCTGGGGCAGTTCGACCAGTTGATACTCGCCGCGTTCGGCGCGGAAGTAGGTTTCGGTGGAGGGCGTGGCGCTGCCCAGGACCAGCGGAATGTCGAGAATGGCGCTGAGGGCGAGGGCGCTGGTGCGCGCGTGATAGGTGGGTGCGCGCTCGCTCTGTTTATAGGCCGGCTCGTGCTCCTCGTCGAGAATCAGTATACCCAGGTCTGGTACTGGCGCGAAGAGGGCGGTGCGCGAGCCGATGACCACATCCACGCGTCCTTCGCGAATGCGCCGCCATTCATCGTAGCGCTCGCCGGCGCTCAGGGAGCCGTGCATAATGGCCACGCGACCGGGGAAGCGTCCGGCGATGCGCTGCACGGCCTGGGTGGTCAGGGCGATTTCGGGCACCAGCACAATGCCGCGCTGACCGCGCGCCAGAACGGCTTCAAGCGCCTGTAAGTAGACCTCGGTTTTGCCGCTGCCGGTGACGCCGTGCAGGAGAACTGGACGCCGACTGCTGAGAATTTGCTGGAGGGCCGCGCGCTGGTCCGCTGTGAGCGGCAGGGGCTGGCTGGGCGCGATGACCCGCCCCAGGAGGGGATCACGCTGCACTTCAACCTCTTCAATGGCAATGATTCCTTCGCGCACGAGACGCTGTAACTGACCCGCTGTGAGGCTGCTGGCCTTCATGAGCAGGTGAGGCGTCCAGTAGGCGCCAGTGGTGGCGCTGGCGCGGTCGTGCTCCAGCAGATCTATCGCGGCGAGCTGGCGCTGAGCGACCAGGCCGGCCTGATTCTGCGGCGTCAGGGCCAGCGAGGCATCGACGGCGGGCAGCGCCCAGGGATCGAGGACAGCCTTTTTCTGGCGTGGACGCTGGGCCAGGCTCTCGACTGCCTGGAGAGGATCGGCCTCGGCGGGCAGGCTTTGCTGTAAACGCTCCTGAGTGGTCCGGCGCCATGTTTCCAGTTCGGCGCCGCGCAGCAATAGATACACCACGCGTTTGCGCCGCACCTGAGCTTTGGGGGCGTGCAATTCGGCGCCACGTTCGATCAGACCGCTCTCCTGGGCCTCTTTGATGAGGGCGCGAGCTTTTTTCTCGCCCAGCATCTCTTTCAGGCGTGCGATGTCCAGCGGTCCCTCGCCCAGCAAAAGGCCGATCAGAGCGCGCAGGCGAGTAAAGCGTCCCTCCTCGCCGGGATGCGCGGCGAACTTACTGGCTGCCTCGGCGTCGATCAATTGCAGGACCATCTTTGAGCGCTGCATCAGGCCCGGCGGCAGCATCATCAGGGCCGCGTGCGCCAGCGGACTGACGTAATATTCGGCGATCCACTCGGCCAGGGCGCGCTGATGCGGTAACAGCGCCGGCAGAGGGTCCAGCAGGGTAGAGAGCGGGCGCGGCTGCTGGTCCTCTTCGGGCAATTCTTCGTGCAGCCGCCAGATAATCCCTTCGACCAGGCGCTCGCCATAGGGAATGGCCACCAGTTGACCCGGCATCACCTCGGCGGCGATTTCCGGCGGAACCGCGTAGGTCAGCAGCGGCTCCGAATTCCAGCTCGCGGCGGACGTGAGAACATCGGCAAACACGCTAGCGCCTCCCAAATTCGCGCTCCAGGGCGCGCAGATTAAAATGAACCGTGGTTGGGCGACCGTGGCAACAGCTATAAGGCGCCTTCGTCTGCGCGAGCTGACCAAGCAGTTCGCGCATCTCACTCATAGTCAGGAAGTAATTGGCCTTGACGGCGGCTTTGCAGGCCACATTGGCCAGGGCGTGCTCCTCCCAGGTTTCGGCGTGGCCCAGATTTTCCGGCGCGGTCAGTTCGGCCAGCAATTCATGCAGCGAACGCGCATTCATCTGCTTGATCAAGACCTGGGGCACCGCGCTCACCAGCACCGCATTATCCTGAAAGCTCAGCTCAAAGCCGATCTGCTCCAGTTGCTCCTGGTGGTCTTCAAGCGCGCCCAGTTCAGCGGGCGAGAGTTCGAGGGCAATGGGCGTGAGCAGCAATTGCGACAGGGGCGCGCGAGTCTGCTGGGCCTCCACCATCTTTTCGAGCAGCACGCGTTCATGCGCGGCATGTTGATCGATCAGATACAGACCTTGCTCGCCCTCGGTGACGATATAGCTCTGCGCGAGTTGACCAATCACCCGCAGCGTGGGCAGGTGTCCCTGACCCACCAGTAATTCCTGCTGCACCGGCAGACCGGCCTCGATAGGCAAAAGCGGCGCCTGCTGAGTCCCCGCCCGGTTATCCACCGGGAACAGCAGAGGTGGCGCTGAAGATACCTGAACTGGCTGCCCCGGTGTCTCCACAGCGGATTCAGCGAGCGGTACGGATTCTGTAGACCCGGTAAACGACGGAGAAGCGGCAGATTGAGCGCCAGGCTGTGGCCGGTATTCTTCGTTCTCCTCTTCGTCGCTCAGCGAGACCAGGGACGCGCGCAGACCCGGCGAGCCGCTGGTGTGATCTTTGGGATTGACATGCGTTTGCCACAGCCGCGCGGCCAGGGGCGGCTTTGTGCCGGTTTCCTCCTCGGTCACAGTCAGCCAGGGATTCGCCTGTGGCAGCGCTGAACGCGGCGCGGTTGACGTGTCCCCTGGCGGCTCATCCAGAGGCAGATCATCATCAAACTCTTCAGGCGCAACTGGCGCCGCGCCCGCTGTGCCAGAGGCCTCCTGCTCCACGGGCGTATGCTGTCCGCTCCAGGTGGGCACAGTCGCCTCGCTCAGCAGAGCGCTGCGCACCGCGCGCAGAATGGCCGCGTAGACCCGGCGCTCTTTCAAAAAGCGAATTTCCGTCTTGGCGGGATGGACATTCACATCAATCTGCGTCGGATCAAGCTCAATATTCACCACCGCGATAGGATGGCGTCCGGGCAAAAGCAGCGAATGATAGGCCTCTTCCACCGCGTAACTCAAAACGCGACTCAGCACCCAGCGGCGATTGACAAAAAACGACATATGCTGGCGCGTGCTCTTATAGCAGGCTGGCAGACTGGTATAGCCACTCACCACAGGGCGCTCAGGATCATCGTCGCGTCCATCCAGACTGCTGATCGGCACCATCTGCTCCGCCACCTGCAAGCCATAGATCTCCACCAGCACGCTACTCAACTGGCCATCGCCGGGAGTCGCAAAGAGCTGGCGGCCCTCGCTAATCACCTGAAAGCGAATGCCCGGATAGGCCAGGGCGTACTGTTCCAGCAGGTGCAGACAATGGCTCACCTCAGTATTGCGGCTTTTGAGAAACTTCAAACGCGCTGGAACCGCGCTAAAGAGATTGCGCACCGTCAGCGTCGTACCTACCGGAGAAGCAGCCACGCTGGAGCTGGAAAACTCGCCATTTTGCGCGTGAATCTGCGCCGCCTGCTCTGCCTCGCGGTGATGGCTGAGCAGCGTCACATCGGCCACCGCCGCAATGCTCGCCAGCGCCTCGCCGCGAAACCCCAGCGAACGGATATGTTCCAGATCATCAATCAGAGCCACCTTGCTCGTCGCGTGGCGTGCCAGGGCCAGTTCCAGCTCATCGGCGGGAATCCCGCTGCCGTTGTCAGTCACGCGAATCAACTGGAGTCCCCCATTCGTCAACTCCACACGAATCTGGGTCGCCCCGGCATCGATGCTATTCTCAATTAACTCCTTAACCACCGAAGCCGGGCGCTCAACCACCTCGCCGGCGGCAATTTTCGCGGCCACATCAGGCGCGAGCTGGCGAATAGGCATACGTTCTCCTCCTCCGCATTCTCTGGCTGGCAGATAAATAAGAACGAGTGTTCAGGCCATCTATTATATACCTATTTTTCTTTTTGCGCCAGAGAAAAATGGCACCCGCCGGGGTCAGTTCAGCTTCTCCAGACACGAAGCCCTCCCCGCCCTGAAGGAGAGGATATTATATCAGTCCTCCCCACTTTTTCCAGCACCGCCAGGCGCGTTTCCCC
>DASZXF010000392.1:0-7880 GCA_035546055.1 Ktedonobacteraceae bacterium | reverse complement strand
GGCTGGCTTCTGTACGGCCTTCAAGCAGGGGCACAGATGATGCTTCTCGTGTTTGCTACGACGAGGCTGCCGGACCAGGCAGAGCCTGCGGATCTCCTGCTTAGCCTCCTGCTCAGTCTGCTGGTCCCGCTGCTCGGCCTGGTGGTGCTGGTCATGATGAACAGCGATAGCCTGGCAAGCGCTTTGCACCTGATGATCCGGCGGATACCAGGTCTGGCGCCAATCAGCCGCCCCAGCATGGCGTATCCACTGACGTTTCGCCTGCGCACCGGAGTGGCCACCTCGCTCCTCAGCCTGGTGCTGTTCCTGATCCTTCTCGTCCTGACGAACAATCTCGGTATCGGGCAGCAAGCAGCCGATACTTCCCGGTCATCTGCTGTCCAGCTCGTGGACGCGCAAAATGCCTATACGACGAGCATCACCAGATTTTTCCTCGCGTACCTGGCCATCGGGGTCGTCTTTTGCGCATTGATGATTGGCGTAATCGCCAGCCGGGCCGTGGTAGAACGGCGTCAGCAGATTGGCATGCTGCGCGCCCTGGGCTTCTCACGCGCATTGGTGTGGCGCTCGTTCTTGCTGGAGACCGGTTTCGTCGTGCTCTTGAGCCTGGTCATCAGCACCACCCTGGCCTGGTGGCTGGTCTCCCAGATTGCCCAGGCGACCTCGCAAGGGTTCGCGATCCCGCTCCTTCCCACGCTTGGCCTCTTGCTGGGCTGCTGCCTGATCTCCGTCGTGTGTACCTTTATCCCTGCTCAGCGAGCTTCCGGCATCTTGCCCGCCGAAGCGCTGCGCTATGAATAATATGGAAGGATGAGAGCTATGCTGAACAAGGAAAAACAATCCTCGGATCTGTTGCAACAAAAGCCACAGCGGCAGACAGGTCCGCGTCTTCTATCTGTTCTCATACTACCAGGCGTGATCATCATCCTGGGTGTTGTGCTCATGGGTGCCTGGCGAGTGTACATCACAAACAATGCCTCTTTGAATACAGCGGCATCGGCACAGAGCACGGGAAGCACTGGCAGCAAAGGCACGAACAACAGCCAGGCTCTCGGGATGAGTCACCCGGCTGAGTACTGGCAAACGCTGAGAGCGCAGTTTGCTCAGGGGATGCACATGACTGAACAGCAGATCCAGGAAAACATGCAATCCACCTTGCTTGCGACGCCAACTCACCTGACGAATGGAGGGGTCAATCTCAATGCAACTGACGCGGCGAAATGGGTGGGCGACCTTGCCAGCGCGCGGGGGATTCCACAGGACCAGCTCCATACGATAGAGGTTACCGCAATTCAACGCGCGTATGCTGTACTGGTAGAACAGCATGTTTTGACGAACCAGCAGGCCAATGAGAAGGTGCAGGGGATGAGCCAGGCCGATTTGAATGATGATGTCATGAGCGCGTTTGTCATGTGTTCGACCGGAAAGGCATCGTGCCAGGAGTAGTCTCAGCTTCTAGAGCATGCCATGGCATAGTATTACAAGGAGAGAAGTAGGATGAACAAAGGAAGCGAAAAACCTGTTCTTGCTCGGGGAGAGCCAGAGGCGTCTCTTCCCGGTAAGCAATGGTGGCGGCAAGATAGCACCAGGCTGGCACGTCTCGCGCTTGTGGTAGGACTGATCGTGGCGGGTTTGCTTTTTCTCACCTGGCGGCCAGCGTCTCCGGTCCCGCAAGCCTCCACCGCGACATGCAGTATCTCATTCCAGCCAGGAGTGGCCCCGGCCTCCAGTAGCATTCATACCATCAAGCAGGCATACAACTGTCTGCTCGATAACTACGCAGGAACGCTCGATCCCCGCGATCTGCTCCGGCACGCGATGATCGGGATCGTCAACTACCTGCTCCAACACCAGCAAGACCAGCCTGCCGCTGTCTTGCCCCGGCTTTCCGATGATCGTCAGGCGGACTGGCAGGCCTTTGAGCGGACCTATACGGCGATCACCGCTCATCGCTCGTTGAGCCGACCGCAACTGGTGGCGGCGGCGATTGCGGAGATGGTGAACAGTTTGCACGACGATCATGCTCATTACCTCCCGGCCTCGCTGAACGCCACGAATGGTACAGAGAGTTCCCAGGCTGGCACGCAGACAGGGCTGGGTATTCACCTCTCTTTCTCGCCCAACCAGTTCGCGCCGGCCTCGCCGCCGCTCTTTATTCGTGGTATTGATCCTGGCAGCCCTGCGGAGCAGGCGGGATTACGACCCGGTGATAGCATCGTCACGATCAACGGCTTCCCCCCTTTTATCGGGCAAGAACTCGTTCCACAGGTCGTCAACCCGCTCCTGAATTCGGAGCCGGTCCAATTACAGATACAGCACCCGGGCGCTCCTGGCGCGATCAGCATCCATCTTGTTCCTGCTGCTTATCCAGCCGCGCCTCTCGTTTCCACGCGCATGCTGCCTGGCAATATCCTGTATGTGCAACTGACCCGCTTTGAACGAGGGGCTGCTGACCAGATCAGCAGCGCCGTACAACAGGCCGGAACTCATCTGAAGGGTCTGATTCTCGATCTGCGCGGAAATGGCGGAGGAGACACCGAAGAACAGCGCCGCATCATCAGTCTGTTTGTCCACAATCAGGTCATTGGGACGCTGGTTGACAGGCAGGGGCAACGCACAGAGATCAGAACGGATGACAGTGTATCAATGCTTCATGTTCACCTGGTTGCTCTGATTGATCGAGACTGTGCGTCTGCCTGCGATGTGACCGCGATGGATATTCGCGATCTCCACCTGGGACGCCTGGTGGGAGAACGAACGGCGGGAGCGGCCTCTGGACCGACCCGGGGGTTTTTCCTCGACGATGGGAGTGTCGTCGCGATGCCTCAGGCCTTTCTGCAAGGGCCTGCCGGAGAGATTGTTGATGGCATTGGCGTGCCACCTGACGAGGAAGTGTCCCCCACGCCGGCGGATCTGGCCGCTGGCCATGATCCCGTCCGCGAGAAAGCGCTTCAGGATCTCTAGCCAGGATCAGGCATCCAACCTCATCCCAAAAGAGGGTACCGTTGAGCCTCCGTTGAAGATGGAATACCAGCCCGGCTCCCCTTGCCAGTTGAGGAAAAGAGGGGATAAGATAGAGGGAAGTTTTAGGGGGCATCTGGTGCCGCAGGCTCTCTCCGGGTGGGGGGAGGCTGGAAAACCAGGTGGAGAGATCTCTCGACGCTCTTTGCTAACAAGGAGGCAATGCTTTGCCATGAATGCACACGCACAACCCACCGATCTTGCGCTCGCGCGGCGGGCGCGGCACATGTTTGAGCCGTATCACGCGATGATTTTCTTTGCGCCGGAGGCCCGGCAGGCATTTCTTGATCTCGGATTAAAAGGCTTCTGGATGGGCTATTTTGCCTCACGATCTGCTCCGCTTGGACCGGTCTCCGCAGCCGTTGTCACGGCGACCTTTTACCATTTCCATCCCGCTATGGTTGCTCGTGCGCTTCCCGATGCCTGGCGCATCGCCAGCCCTGAGCGGATTCTGGAGGTGCGTCTCCAGGCTGTCGATGCAGTGCTGCGCCGTCTCCTTGGCGACCAGGTTGCGTCCCCTGAGATGGCGGAGGCAGCGGACCTGGCGAAAGAGGCGATACGCGGTTGCTCTGTTTGCGGGCGAACTCTCTTCGCGGGGTACTCGCAATTGCCCTGGCCGAAGGAACCGCATCTGGTGCTCTGGCATGCTACGACGCTGCTCCGCGAACATCGCTGGGATGGCCATATGGCGGCGTTGCTGAGCGCAGGGATCGATGGTTGCGAAGCTCACCTCACCTACGTTGGCACGGGCGAGGTATCCCGCGCGACGATGCAACCTATACGCGGCTGGAGCGACGAGGAATGGGAGGCAGCCGCCAGACGCTTGCAGCAACGCGGTCTGCTGGATGAGCATGGGCTGCTGACTCCCTCTGGCACACAGGTCCGCCAGGCGATAGAGGATCGTACCGATCTGCTGGCCCTGCCTCCCTGGCACTATCTGGGCAGCGAGCGATCTGAACGCCTGCTGGCTCTCGCTCAGCCTTTCAGCCAGCACATTATCGACCAGGGCGGTATCCCACGCGTCAATCCCATGGGTCTGTCACATTCCGGTTCTTGATGCAGCCGACGCTTTCTCCTGACGCCAGCCAGCTTATAACAGACCGAGCTGGCGCGCGCGGGCAACCGCCTCTGTGCGCCGTTGGACGTTCAGCTTGCCAAAGATTTTCTTATTGTGCCCTTTCACTGTTTCCAGGGCGAGGACAAGCTGCTCGCTGATCTCCTGATTCGAGAGACCTTGCGCGATAAGCTGGAGAACTTCTATCTCGCGTCGACTGAGTGGCTCGATGAGGGATTGGGCAGGCGGGGGCGGATACGCAGGGGTCTGGCTCCTGTGCTCCTCGGCTTGATAGGCAGCGAGCAACTTCCCGATAGCGTCCGGCATCCTTCCCAGAGCTTTCGCTTGCGACAGGAGGTGCGCCATTGGCTGGCCTTCGTCGAGAAAGAGACGGATGAAGCCAGCCGGCTCGGCCATCGCCAGCGCGTCACAGATCAGGTGTCCTGCCTGGTCCTGTTCGCCATGTGCCTGGAGTGCGAGCGCCTGGAGCACCATCACCTGGAGCTGTTCATCCTGCCACCCCCTGGCCTCTACCTGTTGTCGCCATGACGCCAGCCCTATCAGCGCTGCGGATGCTTCTCCTTGAGCCAGGTGGACGCGGGCCTGGCTGAGAGGCAGTTCGTGAGCGGCAGCCAGGTGGGCGGCAGCGGAAAGCAAGCCCCGGTGAAGCAAGATCAGCACCTGTACGGTCGCGACATCAGCCATGCGATGGAGAAAGTTGTGCTGATGCACAAACGCTTCAGCCTCATCTGCAATGGCCATCGCGCCGGGTATATCTCCCCGGGCCAGTTTCAGACGAGCGAGCAACACCGCATACGAAATAAAGGTATCGATGCTTTCTATCTGTTGCGTCAGTTGGACGCATTGTTGAGCGTGCTGCTCGGCGGCTTGCAGGTCGTTGCGTTGATAAAGGATGCGGGCCAGTCCAAGATGGGCTTCGCAGGCGATGAGGAGGGGCGGATCGCCGGCCAGTTGCAGGGCGCGCTGGTAGGTCTGCATCGCCAGAGACAACTGGTTGCTTGTTTCCTGTATCTGGCCCAGACTGACCGTGGCCGCTATCGTGTAGATGGAGTCCCGAGACGCCTTTCCCAGAGAGAGAATTTCGGTATAGGCTTCTCGCGCCGCAGCACGGTCTCCCTGCAACTGATAGGCGTACCCCAGTGTCCAGGTCGTAGCTGTGCGCAGAGCCAGGTTGTTGGGGGGCAGATAGGAGAGGGCACGACGCGATTGAGCAATGATGGTTGTTACATCGTGCTGCATGACAGCCAGGGTGGCCCGCATGGAGGCAATACGTCCGAGCAGATCCCGCGTCCTGTCGTCTGCTTCGCTGTCTTGCAGGGCGGCCTCGGCGGCTTGTAGTTTCTGTTCAACAGCGGTATTCTGACCGGTAAACAGGACCGCCGAGGCGTACACCACCCACAATGAGGGTCTGGCGTCCAGTTCCGCCGTTGAGAGCGACTCCAGCCAGGCGAGCACAGTGGCTACCGAGCCAAGAAAGGGCAGAGACATTTCCTTGCCTTCTACCAGATATGCGGCGCGCTCCAGATCGTGGGCGGCAACCGCATGGTGAAACGCTTCCAGCTCCAGGCCATGTTCCTCGTACCAGGCGCTGGCGCGTCGGTGTAAGGCGGCGAGCAGATCCTTCTCATGGTCGGCGGACGACCTGGCTGTTGCTTGCAGCCGCAGCCTGAGCAATTGAGCGAAGAGGGGGTGATAACGGAACCACTGCCGCTCGTTGTCCAGGGGGACGAGAAACAGGTTGGCGCGTTCGAGCTGTTCCAGGGTAGCTTGCCCGGGTATCGAGGCATCGAGCAGGACGGCATCGCACAGCGGCCCGCACAGGCGGTCGAGGATAGATGTGCGCAGCAAAAAATGCTGAATACTTTCGGTTTGCTGCCCAAGCACTTCTGCCAGCAGATAATCCGCCACGTACTGGTGGCTGCCGGTGAACGATCTGATGAAGGTGGTGGTATCTTTCTGTCCCTGCATAGAAAGCCCGACCAATTGCAGACCGGCAATCCACCCTTCGGTGCGCTTTTCCAGGGCCGCGATGTCCTGCTCTGAAAGAGCGAGGCCCATCGTCTGGTTCAGAAAGGCGGCGGTTTCGGCGGGAGTAAAGCGCAAATCGGCGGCGCGCAGTTCGCTCAAGTGATCCCTGGCACGCAGACGGGCCAGCGGCAGATGCGGATCTTCACGCGTAGCGATGACCAGGTGCATGTGCGGCGGCAGGTGCTCGACGAGATAGGTGAGAGCCTGGTCAACTGGCCTGGCATCAATCATATGGTAGTCATCAAGGACGAGGACAAATGGCTCGCTGAAGGTGGCCAGTTCATTCAGCAGGGCCGTCAGCAGCGCTGCGGTTGACGGCGGCTGAGGGGATTGGAGCGCGCGCAAGACCCCCTCGCCAAGCGTGGGTATAATTGTCTGCAAAGCCGCGACGAGGTACGTCAGAAAGCGAACAGGGTCGTTTTCGCCTTCATCCAGGGAGAGCCAGGCGGCTGGTCGCCCGCTGGAGGCGACCCATGCGCTGGCGAGCGTCGTTTTGCCAAAGCCAGCGGGGGCCGCGATGAGAGTCAGTTTACGGTGCAGCCCCTTGTTGAGCCGCTCGATCAGGTGAGGGCGGCTGACCATATCAGGCCGAAGCCGGGGGAGATACAATTTTGTGGCTACAATCGATAGCAGCAGGAGAGGGTTGGGCTGGTGTACGGTCTCTGGCATACGATGCATTCCTTTGGCTGACGCATTGACTTGTCAACGCAGCGTTTCTATCTGAAGACAGACGATATGTTGATCATATCCCTTTTCTCGCCGCTTGAAAAGCCTCCTCTATAAAAGCCCGGGGTTTCTCACCAGTCGTTTGCCAGCGACGGCGGCGAGAAGCACGAGGAGAGAAAGAGGCGGGACACCCGCACCCGGCAGGGACGCTGCGCTCCCTGCACCCTCGCTGGGGATGGCCCTGGCTTGACTTGTGAGTAACCCTGATAAAAGCCCGAGGATTCTCACAAGCCGGGGAGGTGGCGATTGAGGACTGGAACTCTCTCTCAGCCAGACTATTATTTGCTACTATGGTGGCTCTGTCGGTGTAGATAGCCGGCCTGGTCAGGTGGTTTACGCTTTCTGTGTATCACGCTCCTGCGGCTCCATGTTAGCCTCAAGAAAGGCCGCTGTCATGGTCTTTGCGCAGGCTCTCTATATAGAAATATGCCTCGTCCAGTAGTTGGTCAAGGTTTAAACGCAAGGCAAGTCAAGCGGGAGTGCAGAGGGCGGCAGCCCTTTGCCGGGGAGCGGGGTGTCCCCCGCCTTTCCTCTCTTCCCTCGCCGCCGCAGGCGGCGCACTTTGCGGATGGGGTTTGACAGTCTACTAGCTTCGCGGCGGAGAAATATGCTTTACTGGCCATGTGTTTGTGGCCAGGACAGGAGAAAGCTGGTGGTTGGTCCCGCGTCGGTTCGTACAGTGAGACTACCATGATGGGCATGAGCAATACGCTCGGCCAGATGAAGTCCCAGTCCCATGCCTTGCGACAGCTCCCCTTTGGCAAAGGGCAGAAAGAGGGTCGCGAGTTGTTCTGGCGGAATGGGCGGGCCTTGATTGCTGACGATGACGGTCACCCACGGTTCCTCATTGTGTGACTCCTCTTTCACCATGACCTGAACTGCCGTCTTCCCCTCTGCGTGGGTGGTTGCATTGGATAAGAGGTTTTCCACCGCCTGTTGTATCCGGCCAGGGTCTGCGGTCACGAAGAGGTGTTCTGGCGCGTGCAGGTGGATCGCGTGTTGGGGGGTGCTCCAGATGGAGGTCATGTCA
>DASZXF010000391.1:0-3426 GCA_035546055.1 Ktedonobacteraceae bacterium | reverse complement strand
ACCAGGGAAAGACATGAGATGAAACGGCCAGAACCAGGCCAAACAGCAGCAGTACACAGGCCGGCAGACTGATCCGCTCGCGCGCGCGAGCGACCATGACGGTCAGCGCCATTCCCGCGAGCAAGACCACTGCGACGCCGTGTTCCCAGGCAATCACCTGCCCCGGCGGCAGATGCAACTGGCTTCCCCAGGACCAGATTATATGTTGAACCAGGCCGGCATTCTGGCCCTGCTCATTGGCATACGTGCTGAAAAAGCCGAAGACCTGTCCATGGCCGAGTACCACAAAAGGGAGATAGCCAGCAACGATGGTCATTCCACAGGCCAGGACCAGCCACACATCGCGTTTCCACTCACGGATATTGACCAGGGGAAGCAGCAACACCAGGGGATAGATCTTCACCAGCGCCCCCATGCCCACCAGAAAACCCGTCAGCAGACGCCCGCGCCGCTCAAGACGCGCGGCAGAGAGCACAGCCAGCAACGAAAATGTCATAGCCACCACATCAAGATGGCCCTCCAGGGCAAACTCGACGACAGGTAATGGTGACCAGGCATACAAAAGAACGCGCGCCGGGTCAAGCTTCTGACGTGTTAACAGCCTGAGCACAAGCAGACAATTCAGCATATCGAACAGCAGAAACACGCCTTTGAGCGCGAAAAGATTGCTGGGAGCCAGCAGATAACTCAGGGCGTAGAGATACTGCGCACCCGGCGGATAGATGGATGGCGCATTGCGAAAACGGCTATTGGCATAGATGAAATCGCGCAGCGGTTGCAGTTCTCCGGCTGCCGGTAAGGTGACATAGGGGCTATACCCATGCAGAAAAGCGCGGGCATCCCAGACATAGCGCCAGGCATCATGGGAAAGATTGGGAACGAGTCCTAACAGGAACAGGCGCAACACGAGCGCGCCCCCCAGAATCAAGCTCACCTCTCCCCAGCGCCATTTCCCCGCCGCCGGCCTGGTGAACAGAACGAGAGCGCTGGCTGCCGCGTAGGGCACAAAGGCCAGCAGCCAGATATGCACAAAGGGATCGAGCGGAGCAGTGCTATTGGGATCGGCAGGCGTCACCTCCCTCAGCCAGACCACAGGGACACATAAGGCGCAAAAAACTACCCCCAGCCCGAGCAAACGCAGCCAGGGTCGAAGCCGTCTGTGGTCAGACGTGGTGGGAGGAGCGTCCTGAGCGAGCGATGAAGCAAGCATAAAAAAACCTTTCGTGTGTTTCAATGCCACTCCACAGCCGGCGATGGCTCAGCCTGAAGGTAGACCGTCTGATTATGCTTGCAGTTGTACAGAGCCAGCACCCGGCTCCTTTTCAGCGCCTCCCGGCGGGCCTCGTCGAGGCCCGCATACAGTTCCGTGATATCCAGATGACAACAACGCGTCAACGGATGAATCCACGTGCCTAACCAGATTCCAGGACTGGCCAGCGCGGCCTGGTGTTGCTCAACAAACGCGCGGAGCGCCGGCATCATATCACTGCCAGGAGGGAGAATCCGGGTCTTCTCTGGATATCTGGGAACGCACCAGGCGTCAACCGGTGGCAATAACTGGCGCGTGAGAACGTTCGCCGTGACGCCTCCCCGTTCCAGGGTCAGAATACACAGGTCGAGCAGGTATTTCTCGAAACGATACTGTTCTAACCACCTCTCCTGATGTTCAACATGCATGAGCAGATCGATCCTCTTTCTACAGAAAACACAGCACAAAGGCCGTCACTAATAGCTCCAGTTGACGCCACACTGGGAACAATGGCGGGCGGGCGCGTCACTTTCAAAGGCGCGGCGAAAAGCGTTATAGCGTTCGCCATGCCAGATCTGCTCGATGGATTCCTGGAACACATTGCCCAGCACACGCTCCTCGTAGTATTCACGGGCGCTGCGATGACCAAAGGGGGCAAAGCAGCAGGAGAGCACATTGCCGCTGGATGTGATATAGGTCAGATTGTAGGGACGCTGACAGCCGGCCCACGGACGCGCGCCAAAATCGCGGGTGATGCTCTGCAGCGGACTGGCGGTTCCGGCGGCTGTAAAACGAATGCCGTAGGCTTTGCATGCCTGTTCCGCCCGGCGAATGGTCAGCAGTTCATCCGGCGTCGAACGATGAAAGAGCGCCTGCTGGGAAGCGGCCAGACCATGCTCAAAATAGACCAGGCGCTGCAGATGCACCTCTGGAATGCCATGCTGGTGCGCCAGTTCAACAAGCTGAGGCAACTCGGGCAAATTTTCGCGCATGGCAGTGAACCAGAGCGAAACCGCTGGTTTATCCACCTGCTGAGCTTTCTGCATGGTGATAAAATGGCCAACGTTGCGCCAGATCTTCTCAAAGGCATCCACCCCACGGACACGCGCATACGTCTCGCGTGTCGCTCCATCCATCGACAGGCGATACTCATCCAGGCCCGCGTCAATCAATTCCTGGGCGCGCTTCTCCGTCAACAAGATGCCATTGGAGTTGAACAGCACATATACCTGGCGCGCTTTGAGATAGCGAATCATCAGCGGGAGTTCTTTATTTAAGAGCGGCTCTCCCAGACCATGGAGAACTACCCGTTCCAGGTCTGGAAACTGGTCAACAATGGCCCGGAAACGCTCAAAGCTCAAATCCCGGTCATCCTCACGCGAGAGCAGCGTGCGCGGACATTGCTGGCACAGTTCATTGCAGCGACTGGTGGGTTCAATATATATTGAGCGAGGCAGGGTCACAACACTGGTCGTTGTCATACAAGCTCCTTTATCACCTGCGCAATGCAGGCAGCAGTCGTGGGTGCCAGGCTCGGATCACGCTCCAAAACATGGGCCAGGCGCCAGAAGTCATCTTCTTCATCAACATCAAACAGGGGGTCCAACAAATAGACCGCCAGAGAAAGAGCGCGAGCACGCTCTATGGTCAGGCGTAAAACCTGATCGGTGCTCATCGGGATACCGGTGAAAAGATCATAGGGCTCACGCATGGCAATCAGGTAGTAGCCGCCATCCTCAGCAGGTCCGAGTACCACATCAGCCGTTTCCAGAGCAGCACGAGCCTGAGCAATCAGAGCGGTGCTGACCTGGGGCGAGTCAGAGCTGATCACAATGGTGCGGGCAAAAGCACGAGCGCCCGTCTCCGCAAAGATCTGATGCAGGCGACTGGCGAAATCGGGTCCTTGCTGGGGAAAACAGCTATCAGTACATACGCCAGGGACCAGTCGCGCCAGTTCCCTGGCAAAATCACCCGGCCCTGGCGTATACGCCCAATGCAGCATCCATGCATCGGCGGACGCAAAGCGTTGAGCCAGGTCGGCCAGAAAAGCCTGGTAGAGCTGCAGAGTCACCACAGGACCAAGCGAAGCCGCCAGGCGGGTCTTCACTTCTCCAAGGCGTGGCGTGCGCGCCACAATCACCAGAGCAGTATCGACTATGGGCAAGAACTCCTCCTTT
>DASZXF010000390.1:0-2015 GCA_035546055.1 Ktedonobacteraceae bacterium | reverse complement strand
CGCATGGGACGGGTAGCGGCAATGCGCGCCGGAATCTCGACCGCGACAGCGTGCTCAACCAGATCGGCTGACCAGGGTGCGCCGCCTACTTTCCGCCGCATCTCGATGTACTCAAGCGGATTGGGAACCCGGCTGTCGCTGATATTCGCGAGTTCCCAGGTCGATTCGGCCAGCAGATTCCAGGTGCTTTCAAAGAAGCGTTGGCGCCAGGCGGCGGATTTGGACGGCACAGTGCGAGACCACAGATCAAGCAGGCCGCGCTCGACGGCGTTCGTCGCGGCGGGAGGCGTAGCGTCCGGCGTGAGGGGCATGAATTGCGGGAGGCGGTCGAGATACTCTTTGGCGCCAGCATGGTCACGGGTGCGCTTATATACTCTATGGAAGTGATCGTCGAAGAAGAAAACCCACACGTACCAATCGGTGATCAAATCAAGCTCAGGACCGGGCGCCTCGGGATGGGTATAGGCGCAGAGCAGAGCGTAGTCCATCGAGTCAAACATGGCCTCATCCCAGATCATAGGGCCAGACTCAGGCGGTTCTGCATCCAGCATACCCATAGCGCGCGTCCAGGCTTTAGTATGCGTGCGCGCCTCCTCCAGGTGGGGATTCAGCCTGGCCGGATAAGGCATGTAAAACTCTGGTAGCTCAAACGGTTGCTGCATGGTCGTTACCTCTCGGGAATGGAGCCGGCCTCTCCTCCAGGGTAGCTCAGCCAACAATGGCGCAGAGGCCGACTTTCTGCTAGCGGTTTCTCACCTTTTTATCCCACGCGCCTGTTTCAAGAACGCCCGATTTCCACATTCTCGATCATGCCAAGCGCGTCAGGCACCAGCACCGCGACCGAATAGTAAGCGCTCACGAGATAGGAGATGATGGCCTTTTCGTTGATCCCCATAAAGCGCACAGACAGGCCCGGCTGGTACTCATCAGGGATGCCAGTTTGATGCAGACCAACCACGCCCTGCTTCTCCTCGCCTGTGCGCAGGACCAGGATAGAGGTTACGTGGTTGTCTGTCACGGGAATCTTATTGCAGGGAAAGATGGGAATGCCCCGCCACGCGGGTACGGTCGCTCCATGGATGGGCACTGTTTGAGGATGAAGGCCCAGGTGATTGCACTCCTTGCCAAAGGCCGCGATGGCGCGTGGATGAGCGAAGAACACCCCCGCGTCTCTTACCAGGGCCAGCAGATCATCGAAATCATCAGGCGTCGGCGGACCGTTGCGAGTGTGCAGGCGCTGCTTGCGGTCGGCATTGTGCAGCAGGCCGAACTCCCGGTTGTTGATCAACTCATGCTCCTGGCGTTCACGCAACGCTTCGATGGTCAGGCGCAACTGCTGCTCCGTCTGGTTCATCGGCTCGTTATACAGATCCGCAATGCGGGTATGAACGCGCAGGATCGTCTGAGCCACGCTGAGCGTATATTCGCGCGGAGAAGCGTCGTAGTTGACAAAGGTACCCGGCAGATCCGCTTCGCCCTCGTGGCCTGCCGCCAGGTCAATCGCGGCTTCGCCATGCTGATTCTGGGGCCGTTGGGCCTGTGCCTGCGTCCGCTCGATCTGAGCACGCAGCTCCGGCGCTTGATTGAGCAGAGCTTGCAGCGTCTGGGCTTGCAGGGACAACACCGTACAGCGGGTAGCCGCCTGCACCGTGTAGGGCCAGGTGCCGGTCAGCAGCGAGGGAGAGCCGAAATACTCACCATCCGCCAGCACCTCCAGCACCGTTTGATCGCCATATTTGCCCAGGCCCAGCCGGTTGGCTTTGCCATAGGCCAGCAGATAGATGCGGTCGGCGGGCTGATTGGCCTGGGCAATCAGCTCTCCCGGCTCGAACTCCTGCTGCACAAAGCGATCAGCCAGGGCGTTGAGGATATCCGCGTCCTCAAAGCCCTGCAGCCAGGGCAACTCCGTCAGTTCAGCCGGAACCACGCGCAGCGCGCTTCCATTGGAGGTAAAGGTCAGCAGACCATCCCCCAGGACATAGCTCAAGCGGCGGTTGACCCGGTAGGTGCCGCCG
>DASZXF010000389.1:0-3232 GCA_035546055.1 Ktedonobacteraceae bacterium | reverse complement strand
GATTTGCGCCTGACGCGCGAGGAGACGCGGGCCTTTCTGGTCAGTGAGCTGGTGCAGGAACCCACGCCGGAAGTAGTAAATCGCCTGGAGGAGCTGGTGGAAGGCTGGGTAACGGGTTTGCGCCTGTTCACCCTGACCTGCCCCAGGGAGGCAGGGGTGCGAACGCTTGAGGAGTATCTGAGCAACTTTTCTGGCAGTCAGCGTCATCTACTGGACTATTTCCTCAACGAGGTGCTGGAGACACAGCCGCCGGACGTGCAGACCTTTCTGCTGCAAACCAGCCTGTGCGAACGCTTCACGGCATCTCTGTGCGAAGTCCTGAGTGGACGCCGCGAGAGCGCCTTGCTGCTAAGCGAACTGGAGCGGGCGCATCTCTTTCTCTCGCCCCTGGAGGGCCAGGAGCGCTGGTATCGCTATCATCCCCTCTTCGCCGAGGCGTTGCGCCACGCGGCCCACTGGCGCCTGGATGAGCAGACCCGGCGAGCGTGCTATGAACGGGCCAGCGCGTGGTATGCAGATCAGGGACAAATGAGCGAGGCCATTGAAGCGGCCCTGGCGGCCAGCGCCTTCGCCCACGCGGCAGAGTTGATCGAGCGCATTACCGGGCCGCAGCGCTTTCACGAGATGCGCGAACACCAGACGCTCCAGCGCTGGCTGCTGGCGCTACCCGAGGAGACGCTGCGCCTGCATCCCGCGCTCTGCCTGACTCTGGCGATGGCGCACCTCTTTGCCAGCGATTGCCAGCAGATCCTCTCGCCGGAGGTGCTGGCACGAAGCGAGCGCCCGCTGCGCATGGCCGAGGAGGCCTGGCGAAGGGAGGAGACGCGAGCCGGATTGGGAGAAGCGCTGGCCTTTCGCGTGGTACTGGCCCGTTTCCAGGGCGAGTTCAGACAGGCGGGCCAACTGGCCCGGCAAGCCCTGGCCTGGCTGGCGAAAGACGCGCATCAGTGGCGCGCGACCTGCCTGACAACCCTCGGCGGGGAGTATGGGCAGGCCGGTGATCTGCTCATGGCCGCTCAGACCGTGAGGGAGGCATATCGCTGCTTTGGCCTGGCCGGCAATCACTATGGTCAGCGCGTCTCTTTGCTGATGCTGGCGGAGCTGGAGGCCTCGCAACGTCAACTGCACGCCAGCGCGGCGCTTTACCGGGAGGTGCTGGCGGCGTCCGACGATGATTTTGCTGACCGGGGACAGGCGCTGCTGGGGCTGGCCGGACTGGCCTATGAATGGAATGATCTGCCCGGCGCGGAGACTCAGGCGCGCGAGGCGCTGGCCGCCGGACGCCAGGTCGGCGATGAACAGATGCAACTTCGCGCGCAGTTGCTCCTGGCGATGCTTCACGCCGCTACCAATCAGATCGAGGTCGCGCGCAAGGAACTGGCCGGGCTGCGCGCGCGGGCCTCCATGCAGTCCTCGCCGCTGCTCCATCGGCAGATGCTCGTCAGCGAAGCGCTTTTTCAGAGCAGGGAGGGACGTTCGCCTCTGCCCTGGCTCCCCTGCGATCCATCGTTACCGGTTCACCAGCAGGAACGCGAGAAACTTTTGCAGGCCCGTCTGCTGGCCGTCCAGGGCGAAAGTGGCGCGGCTCTTGATCTGCTCTCCCAGGTGCGCGCCAGGGCCAGTGAGCAAGGACGAGGGCGCGATGAACTGGAGGCGCTGCTCCTGGCGGCGTTGCTGCATCACCAGTGGCAGCAGAGCGCTCAGGCCGCGCTCCTCCTGCAAGAAGCCCTGGAACTGGCGCGCAGCCAGGGCTATACGCGCATCTTTCTGGACGAAGGCCAGCCGATGGAGGAATTGCTGCGCAGCGTGCCGCCGAGTCCGCAAAGGGACCAGGCGGCGTATCAACGCAGACTGCTCCAGGCCTTTGCCGCGCAGAAAAGCGGTTTGTCGCTACATTCCCCCGCTGAGGCAGTCCTGTCGGTACCAGCCCTGGAGCCGCTCAGCTCGCAGGAGGAGCGCGTGCTGCGTCTGCTGCTGGCCGGCCACTCCAACGGAGAAATCGCGCACATCCTGGTCGTTTCCACCAACACGATCAAAACTCAGGTGCAGAGCATTTACCGGAAGCTCAATGTACACAGCCGCCGGGAGGCTCGCCAGCTTCTGCGTGGACATCCCACAGCCTGAGCAAAGTGTGGCGCGATAATCGCCCATCAATCATCCATTCCGGGCGATGCTATTCCCCTGCCGACGTTCTATACTCTCTGTAATTGTTCAACCGGGTCCAACTCCGTATGAGGTTTGACCATGCTGGTTGACCTGGATGCTACTCAGAAGGGATAAAACAATCATGGAACATCCATTTCGTTTTGGGATTGTCAGTAGCAGCGCGCATTCGGGAGCCGCGTGGATGGCGCGGGCACGCCGGGCAGAGGAACTGGGCTATGCCACGCTGCTGGTGGTGGATCGTCTGCCCACGCCGCTGGCTCCGCTGACGGCGCTGGCGGTAGCTGCCACGGCGACAACGAGGCTGCGGGTAGGCAGCCATGTCTTCTGCAATGATTACCGGCACCCGGCGCTGCTGGCCAAAGAGATCGCAACCCTGGATTTCCTTTCCCATGGCCGTGTCGAGCTGGGAATGGGTTCGGGCGTCGGCGAGGCCGATTTCCGCCAGTTGGGCTGGAGCTTTGACAGCGCCGGCACGCGGGTCAGCCGCCTGGAAGAGGCGCTGCGCATCATCAAGCCGTTGTTGAGTGGAGAGACGGCGCAACTCGCCGGGAAATACTATACGGTGACTGATCTCAGAGGAACGCCCCGGCCTGTTCAGCAGCCTCATCCACCGATCTTTCTGGCCGGCTCAGGCAAACGCATGCTCACAATTGCCGCCCGCGAGGCCGATATCATCGCGGTGACAGTCGCGGTGAAGAGCGCCGGGGGCAGCGCCGAGGATGTGCCGCTGGAGCAGAAGATCGCCTGGGTTCGCGAGGCTGCCGGCGAGCGCTTTGAGCAGATCGAACTGGCGCAGACGGCCTACTACCTGACGCTGAGCGACGGCCCGGCTGAGGTTGAGCCGTGGAGCGGCTGGCCCATTGCTCAGACGCCCATGAGCACATCCCAGGCGATAGAGCACCTGCTGGAGCGGCGGCGGCAATACGGCTTCTCGTACATTCAGATCGGGGATAATCAGATGGAGAACTTCGCGCCGGTGGTGGCCCACCTGAGCGGAAAATAGCAGGGTTTGCCGATGCCGCGCTTCACAGGAAAATGGGGAGTTTTTCTGTAAAGCGCGGCATAG
>DASZXF010000388.1:0-5063 GCA_035546055.1 Ktedonobacteraceae bacterium | reverse complement strand
CAGGCGCTGAGGAGTCAACCAAAACGTTCCCAGCGGGATCTGATGTTTCTGAGGCGGCCTCAAGCGCTGGTGACGAATGACACGAAAGCTGGAAACAACGCAGCATGATGAGCACCAAACGCTTGTTCAAAGAGCTTTGGCTCCAAGCTCACTTCCACGCATGCTCGCATTCGTCAACAGCGTCCCCAAAGAGGGGGCGGGGCGCCACCAGCGGTTGGGGCCGCCTCAGCAACGTTGGGAACGTCGTGGTTGACTGTTCAGCGCCTGCGGCGCTGCGCAAGGGTTGGAGGAGGTGGCAGGTCGGGCCGGGCCCACCCTGCCACCTCCTCCAAAAGCACCAGGGCGAGTCGCGCAGCGACGAGGAGTCAACCATGACTTTCCCAGCGGCATCATTTCTTTTAGCGTAACATTCGTGAGGAAACGCTTGAGCAAGGACGGATGAGGGGATAGAAAGATACAAACGGCTTCAGCGTAATCCGCTCTGTGGAGATGCTGCGCGTTCATGGATGACTTTGCTGGTCTTCTTTAGACTTCCTTTGCAGCACCGTTTTTTTCGTCGAAATGGCGATGCGCGCACTCCAGGGACACAAAATGGCGCAGATACCTGTTCGTCTAAACATGAACTTTGTGGCCTTTGTACACTCCAGATGAGGGGAACTTGCGCAGGGCAGAGAACGAAGTTTGGGAAACGGTGTTGAGAAGGTCACTCCGAAGATTCATCGTCCAACAGATGTAGAATAGGAGGAATGGGCATGAAAGAACATTTCCTTGAACCTGCTCAGACCCCCCGGGGAGATGATGGAAACTGGTACAAACTCCTGTTTTATGAGATTCTGGCTTTTGTGCGCGAACACTCAACCTGCTGGCATTCCTGGGAGCATGGAGAAGCTCACTGGCAACTGGTGGCCCAGTGTGGTCTGCGCCTGAGCCAGCGAGTCGCGAACTGCGATGCCTGGGTTGTGCTCCTCTTCGCGGTGTTCCACGATGCCATGCGCTGCGACGATGGCGACGACTGGGAGCATGGACAGCGCGCCAGCGAGCTGGTTCACCAGATGGCGGCGCGTCATCTGCGCTCCCTGTCTCGCAAACAGGAAGATATGCTCGCGACCGCCTGCCTCCTCCACAATCGCCGGATGCCCAGCGCTCACCCGACTATCGGCACATGTTTTGACGCTGACCGGCTCAATTATCCCCGAGGAGGAACCTCCCTTGATACCAGCCAGCTTTCAACCAGCGCCGCCAGAGATCCGCATATGATCGCCTGGTCGGCCCGGCAACTCTTACGCCCGGCCCCGGGCTGGGAGAAGATCTGGCAGCAGTTTGTGGATGGTAAAGATAAAGCGGACGAACAGCCTTTCGCTTTTTCCTAGACAATGAGGTGGAAAAGACGTTGCACAGAATAGATACAGCCAAAAATTACGATGTTGTCATTATTGGCGGTGGAATCGCCGGGCTATCAGTTGCTCTGCGCCTGCCGCCGACGATGCGCGTCGCTCTTGTGAGTAAAGGGCCGCGTGGAGAGGGCAATACGCGCTATGCCCAGGGAGGAGTCGCGGCGGCGCTGGGGGACGACGACAGCCCGCATCTCCATTTGCAGGATACCCTGGCAGCCGGCGCGGGTTTGAGCGATGAGCAGGCCGCGCGTCTCCTGGTGGAAGAAGCGCGGACGGCCATGCGCTGGTTAATTGAGATGGGGGTTCAGTTCGACCGGGCCGAGGGGGTGCAGCGCGCGCATCTGACCGCCGATGGTCTGCTGCTCGGTCGCGAGGCCGCCCATAGCCGCTGGCGCATCCTCCATGCCAGGGGAGACGCCACGGGCGCCGAGATCGAGCGGGCGCTCCTGGCCGCCTTATCTCAGCGTCCTGAACTGACTGTGTACGAAGACTGTTTTGTCAGCGAGTTGCTTGTCAGAGATGGCCGGTGTTGTGGTCTGCAAGCGGTAGACAGGGATGGAGCGCTCATCACCCTGGCCGCCAGGCATATCGTCCTGGCCAGCGGAGGCGCGGGCAGTCTGTGGGGACGCACCTCCAATCCCTCCTGCGCCACGGCTGATGGTCTGGCGCTGGCCTGGCAAGCCGGGGCTGAACTGGCCGACCTCGAATTTATGCAATTTCATCCAACGGTCCTGGTCACCGCTGCCAGGGCGCACCTCATCTCAGAGGCTGTGCGCGGAGAGGGCGCCCATCTGCGCAACCACGCGGGCGAGCGCTTCATGCTCCGTTACAGCGAGCAGGCCGAACTGGCGCCGCGTGACGTGGTGGCGCGGGCGCTTCTCAGCGAAATGCTGGCCGAAGGAACCGCCTGCCAGTACCTTGACCTCCGGCATCTGCCAGCAGAGCAGATCCATGCTCGCTTCCCCACCATCTCGGCGACCTGCCGCCGCTATGGCTATGACCTGGCCGCCGATCTGCTTCCGGTGGCTCCCGCCGCCCACTACTGTATGGGAGGCGTCCTGGTCGATGCCCTGGGCCGCACCGCCATCCCGGGTCTGTTCGCCGTGGGAGAGGTGGCCTGCACGGGTATCCACGGCGCAAATCGGCTGGCCAGCAATTCCCTGCTTGAAGGACTGGTGGCCGGTCTGCGCACCGCCGATGTCATCGGACGCGAACAGGATATCTGGTCGCTATCCGTCAACGACTCGTTGCGCGAGGCTACCAGGATCATACCCTATCAGCTCGCCAGCGAAGAGATCCCCGGTGCGCACGCTCTGACGCCAGAGCAGGTCAGGCAGCGCCTCCAGCAGACCATGTGGCGGGCTGTCTCCCTGGTCCGGGAGGGAGCCGCTTTAGGGGAAGCAAGAGCGACAATCAGGGGTCTGCGCCCGGCGTTGCAACGGAGCGCAGCGCCAGAAGATCGCTCCATGCGGGTCTATAGAGCTGAAACCCTGAACATGCTGCTCGTCGCCGAACTGGTCATCGCCGCAGCCCTGGAGCGGCGTGAGAGCCGGGGCAGTCACTATCGACGCGACTATCCATCCTGTGACGAAACGCTCACCGGACTTCATTTCGCCTTGCGGCCTGCCGACTGATCCCCCACTGAAAGGAGATCCCGCTGTATGCAGAAAGATGTGCTGGACGTTATTAAACAAGCCCTGGAAGAAGACGGCGCCTTTGCCGACGTAACCACCCTGAGTACCGTAGCGGAAGATCAGCAGGCCCGGGCCTCCCTCGTCACCAGGCAGGCGGGCATCGTCGCCGGCCTCACCGTCGCCGCCCTGACCTTTCACACCTTTGATGAGCGCCTGATCATCGAGCCGCTGGTCGCGGACGGAGCCTTTGTCGAACGCGACACCGTACTGGTCCGCCTGCGCGGTTCGGCCCGTTCGCTTTTGAGCGCCGAGCGGGTAGCACTCAACTTTCTTGGCCATCTCTCCGGCATCGCCACGCAGGCAGCTCACTGTGTACGCGCGGTCGAGGGTACGCACGTGCGCCTGCTGGACACCCGGAAAACCACGCCCGGACTGCGCAGACTGGAAAAAGAGGCAGTGCGCCTGGGCGGAGGCCACAACCATCGCTTCGGCCTCAACGATGGCGTCTTGATCAAAGATAACCACATCCAGGCTGCCGGAGGTGTGGAACAGGCCATCAGGGCCGCGCGTCTCCTGGCTCCCCACCTGCTCAAGATAGAAGTAGAATGCGAGACGCTGGCCCAGGTTCAGGAAGCGCTGCACGCGGGCGCCGATGTCATTCTGCTGGATAACATGGATGTCGATCTGATGCGGCGTGCCGTCGGACAGGTACGAGAGCAGGCGCCGCGTGTCCTCATCGAAGCCTCCGGCAATATCGGTACCAGGCCAGAGCGCCTGGCAGCAGTCGCCGCCACAGGCGTTGACTTCATTTCCCTGGGCGCTCTCACCCATTCAGCCCCCAACTTCGATGTCTCTCTCGACTTTGCGTAATCGTCTAAGCGTTCGCAGAAAGGGAGGAAACCATGCCCATTCAGACCAAGTGTGCGAAAAGCCGCGAAGCGCGCATATTGCCGCTGCTCTCAGCGGAAACGCGCGTCAAACACGACCTCTCGCGGCGTATCGATGGTATTCCGACCATCTACGCGGAGATGGATGGTGAAGAACTGGACCGCCGCATCGCCCGCGCCCGGGCGCACCTGGGGTCGCAACTGGTCATCCTGGGACACCATTACCAGCGGGACGAAATCATGCGCTACGCGGACCTGGCCGGGGATTCCTTCAAGCTGGCCAAACTGGCCGCCGCTCGACCGGAAGCCCTTTATATCGTCTTCTGCGGCGTGCATTTCATGGCAGAGAGCGCCGATATTCTGAGCGCGCCTCACCAGAAAGTCATTCTCCCCAATCCTGCTGCGGGCTGTTCCATGGCCGATATGGCCAACATTGGCGAAGTTGAAGAATGCTGGGATACCCTGACCGGGCTGCTGGACGAGGGAGGCAAAATCATTCCGGTCACCTACATGAATTCAGCGGCCAATCTCAAAGCCTTCTGTGGTCGTCACGGTGGTATTGTCTGCACCTCGTCGAATGCCTCCAGAGTAATTGATTGGGCCTTCCGCCAGGGCCAGCGCGTGCTCTTTTTTCCTGATGAGCATCTGGGCCGCAATACAGCCCACGCCTACGGCATTCCCGCCAGCCAGATGGCCATCTGGAATCCCAAAGATCCCCTCGCCTCTGACGAAGAAGAGGAGGCCATCCAGCGGGCCAGGATCATCCTCTGGAAGGGCTACTGTAGCACGCACATGCGTTTCAGCGTCCAGCAGATCGAGCAGGCACGCGCGGACAATCCAGGCATTCGGATCATCGTTCATCCCGAATGTCGCCGGGAAGTAGTTGAAGCGGCTGATCTGGCTGGCTCGACGGAATACATCATCGAGCAAATTGAGCGCGCGCCAGCAGGTACCCAATGGGGCATTGGCACCGAGATCAACCTGGTCCATCGACTCGCCCAGGCCCATCCCGCACAGCGTATCTTCTGCCTGGACCCTGTGGTATGCCCCTGCGCCACCATGTACCGCATTCACCCGGCATATCTCGCCTGGGTTCTGGAAGCCCTGCTGGAAGGAACTGTCATCAACCAGATCCATGTAGAGGAAGA
>DASZXF010000387.1:0-1659 GCA_035546055.1 Ktedonobacteraceae bacterium | reverse complement strand
AGCGGCTGCCTTCGTCCTCGTTCAGTTTGGCAAGCTCCAGGCGCTGAGCCAGGCGTCCCGGCGCGTGGGCGCGCGTGGTCCCGAGCAGATGGCCGGCCAGGCTGGATGGCAGGAAGGCTTGCGCGAGGGCGAGGTCGTCGGCGTTATCCAGGATCAGGAGGGAGCCCTGGTGGGTTTGCAGCCAGCGTTTGACGGCCTGGATCATGAGGGACTGATCCTGCGCGCCTTGCTCCGGCAGATTGAGCAGCGTGGCGATGGCGCTGTAGGAAGTGGTGAGCGTCTCGGCGGTCTCGGCGCTGGCCCAGAGGACGGCGGCGTAGTCGGCACGGTGGCGATAGGCGTATTCGAGGGCGAGTTGCGTTTTGCCGATGCCACCCAGACCGCTGATGGCCTGGGCGATGGCCGCTGACTGCCCGGTGTGCAAAAGCGAGGCCAGGGTGCGCAGATCCTCTTCGCGTCCGGTGAAGAAGGGATTGCGCGGGTAGGGCACATGCCAGATGGCCGGCAGGGGAGCGGGAAAGGGGATACTGGCGCGAGCAGGCTGGTGCTGACCAGGGTACGGCGTGGTGGACGGGAGAGCGCGGCCATCACCCACACCATCGAGTAAGCGAGTCCGGGCCTCCACTTCGGTGAGATCAACGAGATCGAGCGGCACCAGATCGGCCAGCAGACCAATCAGTGAACAGTCTTCGACGCGGACGGGGATCAGGCGGCGACCTGCGCCCGTGGGATCGCCGCGAAAGGCGCTAGCCCACTGCGGTTGGAGCAGGTCCGCTTGAGGGGTGCGCGAGGAGCAGACAAGCAGGACGCGCTCGCTGGTGGTCAACGCATCGTTGAGCGAGAGCGCCAGGTGGTGGCCGGGGCGAATATCCCAGGCTTCGACAAAGACGGTGTAACCCGCGTCTTCGAGTTGCTGGCCGATCCACCCGGCCCACGGCTGATCGCCGGTGGCGGCGCTGATGAAAAAGTGGCGCCTGACGGCTGCGGCTGGTTGGTGGGCATCCTGTCCCATGCGTCTCCTCCTGCTCACCCTGTGCTTTCTCTCGATAGGGAGTGCTTCTGTGCCAGAGTATACTCGATTATTCATCGATTGGCAAGGAACACAGGTGGAGAGGATGCGCCGCGCTGACCCTGGCCTGCTGTTCTGACTGCGGATGTTCTCCCCCAGTTGCTGAGTTGGCCATCAACGTTCTGTTCGCGTCCTGAACGCCCCTATTCATCTGGCCGCAGTCCTCCACAAAGATCGTCAGATGGTACGCGCGAAGATGGTCGGTGCCTCCACTGGAGACCGTCGAACAGCTTCGGGCCTTCCAGCGTCATCTGGCGCACTGCCTGGCGCTGGATCGGCTGCTGATCCTGACCGCCGGGCTGACCGTGACCCTCTTTCCCTCGCGCTCCTCGTCGCCCTCACCCGTGTCGTCGGAGCTCTTTGCCATCGCTCCCTATCGGTATACGCGCGATCTGGCTCCCCTGGTGCGCCACCACCTGAACGCCACGCGCGGAGACGACGCGCTCAGGGGACGGCTGATCCGCCAGTTTGAGCAGCAGGAGAACGCCTTGCTTCTCTCTTCCTTCTTCCTGCAAAGCTTCGGACAACGCTCTGTCTGACAGTGCCGCTGGTTCAGATCGAACCGGAGGCGAAATACGCCGTGAGAGAGT
>DASZXF010000386.1:0-3754 GCA_035546055.1 Ktedonobacteraceae bacterium | reverse complement strand
TACGAGCGCCGCAGGCGCGAGCAGCGAGAGAGAAAGATGATTTGTACACTGGCCACGCCGGGATCGGTACTTGCCAAAAGTTGGCGCTTCTGTTACAGTTAGGCGTAAATCAGAAACAACCCCCCTGATGTAGAGATGGGGAGGAACGCGGGTTTGCTAGCCCGACGAGGAGCTTTTTAAGCATGAAAGTAATTCTGTTACAAGATGTAGATGGCCTGGGGAAAGCCGGAGATCTAAAAGAGGTGGCTGACGGCTACGCTCGTAACTACCTCTTACGCCGCCAACTGGCGGCTGGCGCGACCCCGACGCTGCTGGCGAACCATAAACAACATATCGCTGCCCAGGCTCGCAAGCAGGAGAAAATGGCCGAGGAGAACCGCCAGCTGGCTGAGCGCCTGGCTCAGGTAACGCTGACCTTCAAGGCGCGCGTGGGTCGCCAGGGACGCCTGTATGGTTCGATCACCAGCCAGAATATTGCCGCTGGTCTGCGCGATGCCGAAGGGCTGAACGTTGATCGCCGCCTGATCGCGCTGAACAGCCCCATTCGCACCGTTGGCAGCTATCCTATCGTGGTCAAAGTCGCGCCTAAACTGGAGCCGAAGGTCACGGTGAACGTGGTCGATGAGTCCAGCGCCGAGGCCGGGATTGCCCCTGCGGCGGTGGAGGCGGAGGCCGCGAGCAGCGAGGAATAATCGCGGGCAAGAACTTCTCAGGGCCAGCCTTGCAGCATCCCGGTGACAGGTCGGCCCTGATTGTTGATTCTCTGGGGATGCCATGTCACGCTGGTTCTACTATCTTCTAGGGATGGCCGTTGTCGCTCCAGCTATCAATCTCATCTGGGGATTGCAGCAAGCAGCACTGGCCATTTTTATTTGCGCCACCATTTCTCTGATTCCCCTGGCGGCCATTATCGGGCGCACCACCGAGGATCTCGAATATTATGTAGGTCCGATTGGCGGCGGTTTGCTGAACGCCACCTTTGGCAATGCGCCGGAGGTGATTATCGGCATTTTTGCCTTGCGTGATAATCTGGTCAATGTGGTGCAGGCTTCGCTGACCGGCTCGATCATTAGCAATTCGCTGCTGGTCCTGGGCAGCGCGCTGGCGGTTGGCGGCTGGCGCTGGGGACGGCAATATTTTAATGCTCGCGATGCCGGGCAGTATAGCGCCATGATGCTGCTGGCCGTGGCCGGTCTGCTGATTCCTACCACCGGCTCGTTTGTGATTCACGATCCGGTGCGCCTGCGCTCGATGAGCGATGCCATTTCAGTAGTACTGCTGCTGGTCTACGTGCTGTACCTGGCCGCGCATGTCTTTCGCGTGCGCACAACCCGGCGGCGGAGTTCGCAACAGGGGGCTACGACGATCAAGCTGGCGCCTGAAGCGGACGAGGAAGAGAACGGGCTGGTGGAGGCCACAACCGGTCAACTTGATCCTCACCAGACCAGTTCACCTCAGCCGAAGCTCTGGCTGACCATTCTGCTGCTTTTGCTGGCCACGCTGGGTACGGCCTGGAATAGTCAATTGCTGGTGAGCACGATTGAGCCGGTGACGGCCCTGCTGGGCTGGTCGACGGTCTTTGTGGGCCTGGTGATCATTCCCATTGTGGGCAATGCCGCCGAACACTCCAGTGCCATTTATATCGCTCTGCGCGACCGGGTGGATCTGAGCATGGCGATTGCCGCCGGCTCGTCGATCCAGGTCGCGACCTTTGTGGCTCCTCTGCTGGTGCTGGTCAGCACCTTTTTTAGTCAGCCTTTGCTGCTGGTCTTCCAGCCGCTGGAACTGGTGATTCTGGGGATGGCTGTGCTGCTCTTTTCGGTTGTCAGCCTGGACGGAGAGTCATCCTGGCTGGCTGGCATTCAACTGATTGCGGTCTATGTCATCGCCTGCATTGTCTTCTTCCTCATTCCTGGCTGAGCGCGTGCAGGATGCGTGGAATCTGCGGTAGCAGGTCCGAGGCCAGCAGACCCGCCTGGCCGATGTCCGAACTGACGCGCTCGCCGGCGCAGGCGTGCAGGTAGACCGCCGCGCTGGCCGCGTCAAAGGGGCGCAGACCTTGAGCCAGCAGACCGGCAATCATGCCCGCCAGCACATCCCCCGTCCCCGCCGTTGCCATGGCCGGGTTGGCTTTCCAGTTGATGCGTGTGCGAACATTGCCGGCGTCGTCGGCCTGGGCGATGATGGTGCAGGCTCCTTTCAGCAGCAGCGTGACCTGCCACTCGCGAGCCTTCTCGCGGGTGAGTTCCAGGCGTTCCAGCGAACCTCCCGAGACTTTGATGCCTTTGCACAGGCGTCCCATCTCACCGGGATGCGGCGTAATCACCGTTTCAGGCGGCAGGAAGGTCCACCAGTTCTCCAGGGCCGAGAGATTATTCAGGCCATCGGCGTCGATAACCAGGCGCGGACGCTTTTCCGCCGGCAGAGTGCGCAGATGTTCCAGAATGTGCAGGATTACCTCGCGTGTCTCGGAAGACTGGCCCATGCCGGGACCGAGCAAGAGCGAGCGATACCCCTCCAGGCTTTCCAGCAGCAGATTGACACGTTTCAGGCTATGTTCATCCTCACCTGGCAAAATCAGGAAGGTGGTTTCGTGAAAGCTGCTGGCATAAATCGGCAGCATTTGCTCGCTGACCGCCATAGTGATCAGGCCCGCGCCAACTCTGGCCGCCGCGTTGCCGGCCAGAAACGCCGAGCCGGGATAGGGCAGCGAGCCGCACAGCAGCATAGCCTTGCCAAATGTGCCCTTGTTGCTTTCCAGCGGACGAGCAGGCACGATCCGTTTCACCAGTTGATCGGTGAGCATTTCAGTGTTCAGACCGCTCTCTATCTCGGCTGGCAGGCCGATGCTGCCCACCAGGAGCTTGCCGAGGTAGCCGCGCGCCGGAAAGAAAAAGAAGCCCTGTTTGGGGCAGGCCAGCGTAATTGTCAGATCCACCGGAATTGTGCCCTCATCTACCTCTCCGGTGTCCGCATTGACCCCCGTAGGCAGATCGATGGCCACCACGCGCAGCGTTTTGCGCCGTTCACGCTCCTCATGCACCTGGCGCAACAGGGTACGCATATCATCGGCCAGCGGGCGGGCGCGTCCGATACCCAGCAGCGCATCCAGGATCACAGAGGCGCTCTGGATGGCCTGGACCAGGCGGGCCGCTGTTTGTTCGCTGGCAATCTCTTCGCCGCGCAGCACCAGGCGCCGTTCTTTCCAGTAATAGAGATTTATCAAGCCGCCCCATCGTTCCAGGTGGCGTGCCACCACCAGGCCATCGCCGCCGTTATTGCCGGGTCCGATCAAGAGCAGAAATTCCTGCCCATCAACCGGGCCGAATTCATGTGCCAGCAATTCCGCCGCGCTTCTTCCGGCGGTTTCCATCAAAATCGGCGAGGTCAGACCGTATTCTCGGTCTGCCCTGCTCTCCAGTTCGCGCATTTCCTCGACTGTTACGATATGCATGTGTTTTCCCTGCTTTCTCTCTTACCTGGCGGTATGCGCTTGCGCTACCCTCTCCTCTCTATTGTAATATCCCTGCCCATATGTGGAAAGGGTGGAGGCGCAGCCTCATCGCGCTTTCGTCTTTCCGTTTGGCCTCTGCTGCCTCGCGCCGCCACAGGCGCCGCAAGTTTGAAGGAGGAAGCACATGAGTCATCCCTGATGTTTCTGAGCGGCCCCAACCGCTTGTTGTGCCCCGCTTCCCTCTTTTGGGACGCTGTTGACGAATGACACGAAAGCTGGAAACAACACAGCATGATGAGC
>DASZXF010000385.1:0-4884 GCA_035546055.1 Ktedonobacteraceae bacterium | reverse complement strand
TGTGACATAGATAACTTCTGGAATATAGTACCGAATACACTAACTCCCTTCCCAAAATGACGTGGTTCGTGCTATACTGGGTGTGTACAAAAAATTTGTTTTCTACCCACAGTTGCCGGAACGCTGGCAGAGTAAGTGGAGGCTCCTTTGGGGAACCTCGCTGCCAGGGTTGACAACTGGTTCGGGCAAAGGAGGTGAGGGACATGGACGCTGGCCCCAGTCATAGTAGGCCTATGCGTTGCACAAGCCTGCTTGTGGAAAAGTTCTTCTCCTCATCGAGATGGGTCATAGAATGAGATAGATCACGACGCGAAGTTGCAGTCACCCGCTCTAGTTCTTCTCCCTGGCTTACTCGATGAGAGAACGTCGCCCCTCGATGTGTGATGTCGAGTAAGATCTTTTTCCGCCTGCCAGCAAGTCCTGCCCTGGTTTCTGTTATGAAACCAGCATCTCTTCTTCGTGTGCCAAAAACGGCTTGCCGCTTTTTTCGCCACGTAGAAGCAGAGTAAAACACTCGGTCCCCGCGTAGCACGTGGCACTACGCATGTCTGCCTGCTCAGCAGTGGCTTACAGACGTGCGCGGCCTTTCTGTGGCCTTCTACGCGTGCGCGAGCGGACTGTTTGACATGTATCCATGGCCAGTGGATCATTCAACGGCGTATGCACGAAAAGCCACGTGCGCGCATTCTTCGCGTGCTGTGCGGTAGTGTATGGCCGTGCTCAAATCCGTTTAAACATGACCCTTCGTGAAGAGATTGGAACGCCTGCGCTCACCGTGGAGTGAGGCATCACAGGAACCTGCGTCTGCTCGTTGTCTCAGGTTTCCTGGCAGGTCCAGAAAAGTCCAGAGGCCGCCACCCTCTTCACGCGCAGCTACAGTTCTGCCTGCGACGGATTTGACAGATACAGTGTATGCAGCATGAGAAAAGGCGGTGATTCTATGATCTTTTTGAGCGCGCTTCTGCGCGAGAGCGTCCATGATCTCGATGGACGCCGGCTGGGGAGCTTGAAGGATATCTGCGTCTCGACCGGCGAGGCCTTCCCGGTGGTGACGGCGCTGGTGGTGACTCAATCCACCCTGAACACCAATGATCTGATTATTCCCTGGGCCCAGGTCGATAATCTGGAAGCGGAAGAGAGCATTCGCCTGACGGTGAAACAGGCCCAGATCAGCCCATATACGCCCTTCCCTGATGAGATTTTACTGAAACGCGATATTCTGGATACGCAAATTGTCGATACGCAGGGTTTTCGCGTGGTTAAGGTCAATGACCTCAAACTGGCGCAGATCAAAGGCACCGCGCGTCTGATCGGCGTGGATATCAGCCTGCATGGTCTGCTCCGCCGCCTGGGCGTGGCCTGGCTGAGCAGAGTCCTGCCAGGAAAAGTCGAGGAGCGCATCATTCCCTGGAATTATGTCGAGCCTGTGCAGGTGGTACGGGCGGGCGTGACCGGCCAGCTTGCGCCGGTGGTGGCTACCTCTGGCAGCACGGCGCTGGGTATCGGCGGTGTAATCCCCCAGGTCCAGCTCAATGTCAGCCATACCAAGCTGGCGGAGTTGCGCCCGGCTGATATCGCGGATATTCTGGAGCAGCTTGACGCTGAGGAGGCGGGAGCGGTGCTGGGTCGTCTCTCACCCGCCATGGCCGCCGATGCGCTGAACGAGGTCGAGTATCCGCTACAATCCGAGATTCTCAGCGAACTCGATCCCGAACGCGCCTCTGATCTGCTGGAGATTTTGCCCCCGGACGACGCGGCTGATATCCTGGCCGATATCCCGCAGGACGAGGCTGAACGCCTGCTCAGTCTCATGCCAGTCAGCGAGTCGCAACCCATTCGCGATCTGTTGCGCTACGGTCCGCAGACCGCCGGCGGCATTATGACCACCGAAGTCCTCGCCCTGGAGCAGGCTCTGACCGTCGAAGACGCTCTGGCCTACCTGCGCGAGCACTCCGCGCACCTGGAGATGATTTATTATCTCTACATTATCGATGCCGAACGACACCTGATCGGCATCGTCTCGCTGCGCGAGCTGGTGGTTGCCGCGCCTGGCACACATCTGCAAGAGCTGATGGACACCAACGTTATCAAAGTGCGCGCCGACATGGACCAGGAGGAAGTCGCGCGCCTGATCGCTAAATACGACCTGCTGGGTGTACCGGTGGTTGATGAAGAGAATCATCTGCTGGGTCTGATTACCGTCGATGACGTAATTGATGTCATTCACGAGGAGCAGGCCGAGGATTTTTCGGAAATGGCCGGGGCCAGCATTGAAGAACTGGGGGAAGAGGAGCATGTTTCGCTCAAGGCCACCCTCAACCGCGTCACCTGGCTGGGGGTCAACGTCATCGCCGGCTTCCTGGTCGCGCTCGTCTTCTATCAACTGCTGGGTCGGCCCCTGATCGACAACGCCGTGCGCCTCCAGGTCAGCGGCCTGGCCAGTGGTCTGCGCAGTCCGCTGGCCCTCAGCGGCCTGGTCTGCCTCACGCCCATGCTGCTGCTCACCAGCGGCAGCGTCGGCTCGCAGGCTCTTGGCATCGCCGGCTGGCAACTGCGTTCCACGCGTGGACTCGACTTCTGGCGCGGCATCTTCCGCGAATTGCGCCTCGGCGCGGTGGGCGGAGTCCTGGCCAGCATCGTCGTTGGTCTGCTCACCTGGCTGCTCTTCCGCTCCTGGGGACTTAGCGCCGCCATGGGTCTCAGTCTCGGCTTCACCCTGCTGCTCGCCGCGCTGGGGGGACTGGTTTTGCCCACTCTCTTCCAGCGCCTGCGCCTCCACGGCAGCCTCGTCAGCGCCCCTTTGCTTGATCCGCTCATCGCCATCATCAGCCTGAGTATCTTTCTGGTCATCTCACTCTGGCTCGTCACCATGATGAATTTTTAGAAACTCGTGTAATCTCGCCCAAAAATGCTTGACAGCCCTGGCGAGATCTGCTATATTCTCTATGCGAACACGAGATATTCCTCGATAGCTCAACGGTAGAGCAATCGGCTGTTAACCGATGGGTTGTAGGTTCGAATCCTACTCGAGGAGCCAGCGCTCAGGAATTATCCTGAGCGCTTTTTCGTGCCTGATATGCCAGGTCAGATTGTACTCCACAGGTAAATGGCAGACAAACTTTCAGCGAAGGCTCGCCTGCCAACCACGGAATAAGCGATCTCCCATCGGGGTTTGTCAGAATACCTTCACAAGCACAAATACGTTTCATGCAAATTCATAACTTGCGAATCCTTGTATACTATAGATAAGGCTTCTGCGCGGGCGGATTGGCGAGCAAAAATGCTTTTTTAGCAGGAAAGCGTTATACTGGTCGGACGCAAGAAGCCGATAGAGCTTTGTTTTGTTAGTGGTTGATGAAGAGGTAGACTGATGAACGAACAAAAAGAACACAAGTTAATAGAGCAGGCCGACAGCTTTGAGCTGGATGAGAAAGCGTTGCTCAAGGTAGTCGGCGGCAATGGCGCTTATGAAAAGGCCTACGACCACCATGAACACGGCAGAGGTCACAGGCATGATTGCGACCACGACCGGCACCGACACGGCCATTTCCACCATCATGGTTAGCCTGGTTAGGTGACGGAAGAACAGGCGAAACGAGAGAAAGAAGCAGCAAACTCGATTGTAATCGAGTTTGCTGCTTCTTTCTCTCGTTTCGCCTGTTCTTCCGTCAGAGCTGTTTGCTATTTCCGCATATTTTCGCATATAAATTCGCAATTTGTGAATCCATGTATACTATGAATGTAGCTTCTCTGATGCGGATGGTAGGGCATATGCGAAAGTTTGCCAGGACTATGAAGCTTACAGGATGAAGCTGGATATACATTACACATTGGTAAAAAGGAGTAAATACAATGAACACGCGTAAGTCTAACGAGACTCTCTATCAGAACAATGCAGTTGAATTGAACGAAGAGGCTCTGGCTCAGGTCACCGGTGGGTGTGGAAACTCCGGCGTATGGGAACAGCCCTGGTGCCAGAACGGGAATGGTGGGTATGGGAATGGGTATGGCTACGGCTCTGGAGCGAGCGCTCATCGCCCTCGCTGCCCCGGTCTGGTGAGCAAGTTGCTGTGCGATCTCCTCTAAATGAGGGTGCGGAAGCGGCAGGGGCTTTTTTCTTCTGTCGCTTCGGACGATTTATCGGCATGTGCCAACAGCTAATCTCATAGATGCAGCCACACCTCTCCCTGCTGGCGAACCAGCCACCGCACAGTGGTTTCTGATGGCCAACCACCTCAGAAAATGGGTAGAGGTGTGGCCTGTTTTTACGGGCGCGCTCCTCTATGTGGTACAGTGAAGAAAAAGCCGGAAGAGGAAACTCGCGCGATGAATGAGCGCTCGACGATTAGCTACAAGCATTTGTTTGAGCAACTGATGGAGGCCATTCCCTGGCCGATGCTGATTATTGATGCCGATCTGCGCATTGTCTACTACAATAATCAGGTGGGCAAATTGTTTGGACAGGCCGGGAACCTGGCGCACAAAGAGCTGGAAGCGGTGCTGGATGATACGGCGATCAGGCAGTTGATTCAGACAAGCATCCAGACTGGCAGTAAACAGGCTGGCGAGTTTGATCGGACTGAAACCGGCGAGGCCTGGCGGGTCTCGGTGACGCCGGTTGAGCATCACAAAACAACCCGCTCCAGCAGCGGCAAACCGGCCCGGGAGAAACCATCCATAGCCGCGCCCGGGCAGGCTGCGGCTGATTTTCAGGCGCAGACCTGTTATTTTAGTGTGGTAATTGAGGATCTGACCGAGTTGCGCCGCCTGGAACGGGTCAGACGCGACTTTATCGCGAATATTTCGCATGAGCTGCGCACGCCGCTGGCTTCGGTGAGCCTGCTGGCGGAGACGCTGGAGGACGCCATTGACACCGATCCAGAA
>DASZXF010000384.1:0-7871 GCA_035546055.1 Ktedonobacteraceae bacterium | reverse complement strand
CTGCATATATGTATCACCTTTCGGAAAAGTTTTGTCTTTCATGTCTTCCCTGCCAACGTTGTATCCTGTGGGTATTCTATGCCGCCAGACCAAAACATCTATGCATATATATCAGATCAGACCAGGAAGCCTTATGGATGCGCTTCCCTCGTCGGCGAGGCCTGGTCCGCGCAGCTTCATCCTGGTGGAGCTGCGCGGACGCGGAGGTTAATGGCCGCTTTTGAGGCGGGCCAGGAGGGCGAAGAAGCCTCCCACTACCGGGCGAGCCTGGAAGCCGTTCTGGGTGTCCATGATGGTATCGTACCAGTCGGTGGCGGGCACGCGGGACGGACTGGTGTTGTAGAAACGATAGAGCGAGTCGATGAGGTACTGGCGCAGGGCCGCCGTGTCGGTAGCGGCTGCCGTCCATATCTCCCAGTCGGCCTTGGTATAGGTGTGGCGCGAGTCGAGCGGGATGCCGTACTCGTTTTCCTGGCCTTGATACCAGGCCGCTTCCTCAGAGGCCACCGAGGAGGAGATCAGGCCGAGGCCCAGCACTTTGTCGGAGAAGCCGTTGTACTTGAGGCTGTAGGTGCCCGGTCCGGTGTTAGCCGCCGTGTCGGACTCGTTATAGGCGATGTCCAGGTGGGCCTGGGAGGCATCCTGACCGAGCTGCGCCCACTGGCTGATCAGGTTGCTGGCCGTACTGGCGTAGAACTGCTGATCGGCACTATTGCCCGCTGCCTGGGCGATAATGCTCATGGCGCCGATGGCGATAATGCCTTTCAGAGCCAGGTTGGTGCTGTGGGCAATCGAGCCGGTGAAGTCGTCGGTCTGGTTCTGAAACAGAGGATCGAGGGCGTTGGGACGACTGGGCGAGCCGCCGTTGGGCGCGTTGAGGTAGTTCGCCCACTGCTTGAGGATGGTGTAATGGGATCTGCTGAAGGCAGCTGCGTTGGAGCCGGCCTGCTGCACATAGGCCGCCGCCATGATCAGCATGTTGGCCGATTCCTCAACCGGCATGTTCTCGCCGCCGCCGTCGTTGTGGCCGTTGGCATTGGGATACGACGAGCCGAGGTCGTGCAGGCAGAAGGTTTGCGGCCACAGACCACTTTCCGCGTAAGTGAGAATGGGCGCCATCAGCAGACTCAGCAGGGTAGGATTGAGGTAGTAGAAGATGGGAAAGGCGGGATAGATGACATCGATGGTCGAGATATTGCCGTCGCTGCTGATCTCCTTTAAGAACATCCAGGGGGCCGCGCTGGTGTTCACCAGTTCCACGCCGCCGAAGGCCTGACGCGTGGCCAGCGCGCAGATGGCCGCGTAATGTACCCCATTGGCCGCGACTGCCGAGGAGACAATGCTGGCATCGAGGGCGTTGGCGCGACTGACGGCGGCGGAGGCGTCGTCGTAGAAGAAGGCCAGCATCTGCTGCCAGGTGGACCAGTAGGACTGCCAGAGAGGCGGAATCTGCGTGCCCTGGTAGCTGACTGCCGGCTGGCGCACGTGGCCCAAGGCCAGGATCAGCGGACTGCTGGTGACGCCGCTGACGGTGCCAAGGGCGAAGCTGAAGGCGAAGACCGGCCAGTTGTTGTTGATGGCGCGCGGCATGTTGCTGTCAACGCTGTTGGTCAGACTGCCCTGGCTGACAAACTGCGTGCGCACAGTGGTGTCGCCGCCGCTCTGATAGGAGAGATTGCTCTGCGTGTTGGTCGCCCAGACGGCCTGCCCCCAGGAGGGATAGTCGTTGGTTTCCGCCAGCACGCCCGGCGAACCGGGTGTAATCGTCCAGGTAGTCAGGTTGCCCCCGCTGTGCGCCACCTGCTGCTGCTGCCAGTTAATCAGCGTCGAAGAAGTACCATGCGCCCACTCGCCGGAGATGTCGAAGTAGAGGCTGACGTTGTGCGAGTTGCCATCGTTGCTCTGCACCTGCGCACTCAGGTAGCCCAGGGGCATAGAGAGACGCTGGATGTCGGTAGCCTCAACTGGTGAGAGGAAGGTCAGGTAGAGGGTCACGCCGCCAGCCTGGAAAACGTAGCGCGATTGCGTGGGCGTAATCTCCAGTTGCGTCTGCGTCATCTGCTGACTGACAATGCTGGAGGGAGGAGCGCCGAAGAAGGCATAAGCCGTCCCATCAATGCGCGCCATGCCAGTAATCGCCTTGACGCCGCCGGTCCAGAAGGTCGGCCAGGTGCCCGGCGCGCTATCGCTAAACTGCCAGGTATTGACGTAGGGACCGCGCACCACCAGCGGCACAGCGGGCGGACGCAGCGGCGAAATGGTCGGGGCCAGTTGCGCGAGATTGGCGGCGTCAGCCGCGCTCAACGCGCGATTGTAGAGGCGCACATCGTCAATCTTGCCGGACCAGTAGTCGACCGCGCCGCCGTTCCATTTCGCGCGTCCGATCACCGTTTCGCCCGTGGCATTCCAGGCCGCCGGGACCGTGACCGTACTTTGCAGCACGCCGTTGACGTACAGATGACTCTGCAAGGCGCTGGCGTCGTAGACGCCGACCAGGTGATACCACGTATTGGCCACCGGATTAAAGGTCGAGGTCGCCCGCGTGGTCGTACCGGAGGCCGAGTCGGAGTCGACCAGGCTAAAGGCGAACTGGCCCGAAGAAGTGAGCTGGAGGTAGAAGCCGCTGACATTGCCGCCGTCCTGGCTGACCGCCGTGTGCCAGTTGCCCAGATCGGTCAGTTGCACCCAGGCCGCCACGGAGAAGCTACTGCTGGTTGTCAGAATGCTCTGATTGATATCGACCGCTGTAGTAGAGCCATTGAAAGCCAGGGCCGCGCCCAGTTTGCCAGTCGTCCAGGCGGGTCCATTGCTGAGCGTACCGTTGTGTCCGCCGCCCGAGAGATCCGCCGCCGTCGTGCCGTGCGCATCATCCAGCGGCCAGTAGCCAACCAGGCCGCTGCTCAGATCGTCCTGCGCGCCCTGGTAGAGCGCCGTCACAGCCGCGGCGCTCAGCGCGTAATTGTAGAGGCGCACTTCATCGATGGAGCCGGGCCAGTAGTCAACCGAGCCGCCCCATCTGGCGCGTCCAATCACCGTCTGTCCCGTAGCGTTCCAGGCAGCGGGCACCGTCTGCGTACTCTGCGCGGCCCCGTTCACATACAGGCTGATCTGATTCGCCGCCTGATTGTACACACCGACCAGGTGATACCACGTATTCGCCGCCGGATTAAAAGTCGAGGTCGCGCGCACCGTCGCCGCGCCCGTCGAGTCGGAGTTGACCAGGCTAAAGGCAAACTGGCCGGAAGAAGTGAGCTGGAGGTAGAAGCCGCTGACATTGCTGCCGTCCTGGCTGACCGCCGTGTGCCAGCTACTCAGGTCGGTCAGCAGCACCCAGGCCGCCACCGTAAAGCTCCGGCTGGTCACTACCACCGGCTTACCGAGATTGACCGTACTGCTGGAGCCATTGAAGCTCAGACCTCTGCCCAGGCGCCCCGTGGTCCAGGTCGCGCCGCTGACCTGACCCGCGTTGCCATTGCCTGACGCATCCAGCACAGTGCCGCCGGAGCCTTCATTCAAAGGCCAGTAGCCAACCAGCCCCGGCGTCTCCGCCAGAGCAGTCCCGGCGCCAGCCAGCCACGCTTCGAGCGCGGCTGCCGACAGCCCCAGGCCAGCGCCAGCCTTCAACAGGGTACGGCGTTTGATCCTGGCCGAAAGAGAAATGGGAAACATCGCGTGTTCTTCGTGCATACGAAATACTCCTTTACTTCGTTGCATAAATCGGACGACTCCAAAAAGGTCAAACGGTCGCACAGGCAACGCGGCTGAACAGCATACCTCCTCTCAGCCAGAGCCGCCGCCCGAGCGGGAAGCAGGTTATGTCAACAACCTCAACGAGCCTGCTCATGCCTTTGACCAAAGAATCTGAGCGAGAAAACCTCTGCTGCTCTGGCTTGCCATCGTCTGAAGCGCGAGGGTGGGAGTGCTTCAAGCAAGGGAAGTAGCAGTTATCATTCTCAGATTCTTTTGTTCAAGAGCATGAGCATTGCGGGCAAGCACCGATGGCGTTTTCACGCTCGCTCCAGGGCGCTGGCAAATCCGCTTATCAGGCGGCGCTGTGCGTCTGTTGGAGCTTCTTGCGTGCCGCCAGGCGGTTTTGTAAGATCACGACGATAAACAGGAAGGCGCCGCGAATAACCGTTTCCCAGTAGGAACTCAGACTGATCAGGCCATAGCCATTCTCGAAATTGAGGACATTGAAGATCAGTCCCAGCAGCAGGGCGCCGACCAGTGAACCAAAGAGCGTGCCCTTGCCACCGGTCAGGAGCGTCCCACCCACGACGACCGCCGCGATGGCGCTCAGTTCCCAGCCGATGCCCTCGTTAGGATTGCCCGCGAAGGTCTGCGAGGCCAGCAGCAAACCGGCCAGCGCCGCCAGCCCCCCGCTGATCATATAGACCATCAGCTTGACGCGTTCCACCGGCAGACCCATCAGGCGCGAGGCCTCCTCATTACCGCCGATGGCCAGCACATGTCGGCCAAAGCGCGTGTAATTGAGCACCAGCGAACCCAGCAAGAAGGCCGCGATCAGCAGATAGATAGGCACCGGCAACCCGAACAGGGAGCCGCTGTAAAAGAGTGGAAAATCGTTATTCGCGGTGGCCGAGATGGTCGCGTTGTTCGAGACCAGCAGCGCCGCCCCACGCGCGCCGATCAGCGTGGCCAGGGTAGCGATAAAAGGCGAGATGCGCAGCCAGGTAATCGCCAGTCCGTTGACCAGGCCAACGGCCAGGCCCACCAGCAGCACACCGCCCAGCGCCGGCCAGAGGCCATAGGGACTCAAACGAGCCGCCACCACCGCCGAGAGCGCCGCCAGCGAGCCGAGCGAGATATCAATGCCACCAGTCATAATCGCGAAGGTCTCGCCGATGGCCAGCAGCACGAAAATAGTGTTATTAGAAAGCAGCGTATCTATGTTGTAGGTCGAGAGAAAATAGTCATAGCGGAACGAAGCAAAGATAAACAGCAGAAGCAGCGCGATCAACGCGCCCTGCTGCTGGACAAGCTGTTTGCTCAGCGTCCATCCCCTGGCCAGGGCCGCGCCGCGACCGCTGCGCGCCGGAGAAATCTGTTCCATAGCATCCTCCAGAAAATGGCAGATGGGCCAGCGCCTCACCTGATCTCATGCTCAGGCTTTGCGCTGGCGCTGCAAGGCTACCGCCGCCAGAATGATGGCCGCGTTCGCCACCTGGGCTACCGGCTGCGGAATGTTATTGCCGACCAGCAGGGTAAAGATCAACTGCACAATCAGGGCGCCGAAGAGCGTCCCGACCACGCGCGTCTGCCCGCCGATGAGCGGCGTCCCCCCGATGGCCACAGCGGCAATCGCGTCCAGTTCGTAGTTAATGCCAATGCTGCTGGGGTCCGCCTCGGCGTTGAGCGAAACCACGATCAGACCCGCCAGGCCAGCCAGCACGCCCATAATGATATAGGCCGCCAGGATGGTGCGTCTGACCGGCACGCCCGCCAGGCGTGCCGCCTCCTCATTGCCGCCTGTGGCCTGAATGTAGCGGCCAAAGGTCGTCCGGGCCATGACCAGGGCAAAGAAGATCAGCAGGATCGCCATCATATACGCCTGGGCCGGCAGACCCAGGATATAGCCGCTGCCAATCCACTCGAAGGCCGGATTGCTAAAGCTCTGGGTGGCGCCGTTCGTCACCACCTGCGCGATGCCGCGCCCGGCGATAAAGAGAATCAGGGTGGCGATGATCGGCTGAATCTTAAACTGCGTAACCAGCCAGCCATTGAACAGACCGCACAGACCGGCGGCCAGCAGCGGCAGCACAAAGCCCAGGATCAGACCCAGCGCCGGATCGCTCATGTGAAGAAAGACCAGCGGCGCCAGTACCCCGGCAATCGCCATCACCGCACCCACCGAGAGATCAATGCCCCCGGTACCGATGACCAGGGTCATCCCGATAGCCACAATAGTCACCGAGGCCATCTGCTGAAGATTGATGCCCAGGGTGCGAAACGAGAGAAAATGCGGCGTCAGAAAACAATTGAGCAGGAAAAGGACAAGGCAGGCAGCCAGCGCGCCGTATTTCTGCCCGACATTTTCCAGTCCCCTCAGACGCTTCGCCGCTGGCTCCGCCGCCGCAGCCGAGGGGAGAGATGGGACCGTATCAAGCCTGGCCATGGGAAACCTCTTCTTGTTGCATTGCATCGGCAGCGACCCCTGCCGTCTCATCGCTCTGGGCCATCGCGGCCATCAGCGTCTCCTGCGTGGCCTCATCGTGGGGGAGCGAAGCCACCGTCCGCCCATCGTGCAGCACCACAATGCGGTCACTGCCCTCAATTAACTCCTCCAGTTCGGAAGAAATCATCAGCACGCCCAGGCCGCTCTCCGCCAGTTCCTCGATCAGTCCCTGAATCTCCGCCTTCGCCCCCACATCGATGCCCCTGGTCGGCTCATCCAGCAGCAACAGGCGCGGATTCAGGCACAGCCAGCGCGCCAGCAGCACCCTCTGCTGATTGCCCCCGGAAAGCTCGCGAATCAACTGATCCGGTCCAGAGGTTTTAATGCCCAGGCGTTGAATAAAGCGCTCCAGAATCTCCTGTTGTCGCTTGCGCGAAATCACGCCATAGCGGGCCAGGGTCGGCAAAGCCGCCAGAGTCAGATTCTCGCGCACAGAAAGATACGGAATAATGCCCTCGGCCTTGCGATCCTCCGAACACAGGCCAATGCCCGCCCTGATCGCATCGCCCGGCGTGCGAAAGTGAACCTGCTGGCCGCCCATGTGAATCTCGCCCTCCTCCACCGGATCGGCGGCAAAAATCGCCCGCGCCACCTCGCTGCGGCCCGAACCAAGCAGACCGCCCAGGCCAACGATTTCGCCCGCGTGAATGGCCACGCTCGCCCCCTGGAGCGTCCTGCCGCGCCGCAAATTGCGCGCCTCCAGCACTATCTCCTGCTCCGCGTGGTGGGCCTCGACGGAAAAACTGGTCTGACCATGCTGTTGCAGTTCGTTGAGATCTTTGCCCAGCATCTTCGCCACCAGCTCCACCCTGGAAAGCCCCTGCATCGAACGCGTCTCCACCGTCGTGCCATCGCGCATAATCGTAATGCGATCACAGACCGCGTACAGTTCATCCAGGCGATGGCCGACAAAAATCACCGCCACGCCCTCGGCCTTCAACTGGCGAATAATCTCAAAGAGCGTCTCCACCTCGCGCTCGTTCAGTGAAGAGGTCGGCTCATCCAGAATCACCAGCTTGCTCTTAAAAGAGGTCGCCCGGGCAAGCGCCACCATCTGCTGAATAGCAATATTGTAGCTCAGCAGCGGCTTCGTCACATCGATAGAGATCGAGAGGCGGGCCAGCAACGCCCTGGCATCGGCGCGCATCTGGCGCCAGTTCAGCAACCCCCAGCGCCGTGGCTCGCGTCCCAGAAAGATATTTTCCGCCACCGAGCGCAGAGGCACCAGGTTAATCTCCTGATAAATCGTACTGATACCGTGATTCTGCGCCTGCTGAGGACTCTGAAAATTGACCTGCTGGCCATCGAAGAGAATAGTCCCGCCGCCTCGCGTATACGCCCCGGTCAGGATCTTAATCAACGTAGACTTGCCAGCCCCATTCTGTCCCACCAGCGCATGGACCTCGCCCCTCTGGACGCTGAGATTCGCATCCACCAGGGCAGCCGCGCCAGGGAAGTGCTTTGAAATATGCTCCATGCGGAGCAGCGGATCGGTCCGGGTCATGCCAATCCCCTTTTCTACAAGCCCGCCAGAGGCAAAGCTCTGGCGCTACGCTTATCAGTCATCCCGCATTTTTGAGGGATCAAGCCGCCATAGTGCCATGAATGTAGCGACGCTGCTTGCCTGCGTCGGTGCCGTCAATGTAGCGACGCTGCTTGCCTGCATCGTGTATGA
>DASZXF010000383.1:0-2540 GCA_035546055.1 Ktedonobacteraceae bacterium | reverse complement strand
TGTGGCAAATACTGCCTGGTCGCCTGACGGCCAGTTTGTGGCTTTCGCCATGGATGACGGGAGCGTAAAGACCTTTGCCCATGATGGGCTGATTATGAGCCTCAATTCATCCAATGACGGGAACGGGCAAACGCTGCCGGTGCAGGCGCTGGCCTGGTCAAACAACAACGTACTGGCTACCGCTTCAACGAATACGATCTGGATACAGGATCAAAATTCGCCCACGCCTTCTACGCTCGGCCCGATGGCGGGTAACATTCAAGCCCTGGCCTGGCTGACCGGTAACCGCGCTCACCTGCTGACGGCGGTGAATGACCAGGGAGAATTATATGTCTACGATACAACAGACGGTGACTCTCTCTGGTCTGAGCGCTCATGGTCGGGTTATGGGGTGCTGGCCTGCTCGCCAGATGGCGCTTATCTCGCCACGCAGAGTCCTCCAGGGTCTGACAGCAGCCAGGGACTGATGATCTGGGAAGTGAACACCGGTCTGAGTTTCACATCCATTCAGACCGCCGGGATGAACATCTCGGCGCTGGTCTGGGCCTCGGATAGCCGCTCGATTGCTGTTATGGGGGCAGATGGCACACTCCAGGTCTGGGATATTCAGAACAGGCAGAAGACCTTTTCTCAGCAATTGAATACCCAGCAGAGCCAGCTCGCCTGGTCGCCCGATCAGCACTTCCTGGCCGCCATCGACGATGCGTATAACCTGTTGATCCTGGACAGATCGAACGGCAACACATTGCTTTCCACGCCGCTCACCATGATCAGCCAGGGCAGTGTTTTTACAGGCCACGCCCTGTCCTGGCTGCCCGATAGCCAGACCCTTGTCCTGGCTACCAGCAAAATGGATTGTCTGCAATTCAAGCTCTCCTGGTTTTGAGACGACCTGTGCTCTTCGCCTCGTACCGGAACGCTTTTCAGATAGGAGAAAACCGATGCAGCCAGAAGTTTCTGCCAAACGCCGGGGCCGGCGTTTATGCACAACCATCTTGTGTGTGGCCATTATCTTTCTGGGGACAGTCTGGTGTGGAAATAGCACAGCTGCGCCTTACAACTCCGCTTTCACCACCTCGTCGAGCCAGTGCCAGGGAACGAATACCACTCCACTGACAGGCGAAGCTGTTCTCACTCTGGCCATCCCGGAAGGACCGAATATCACTCTCTGTCATCTGCGCGCCAGCGATGGAACACTGCTCAGGCATTTCAACCTGGCAATTCACGGCGATATTATCGGTCAGGGGGATGGCCTGCTCTACATCAACGAGCGCGGAGGCACAAATGGAAATTCGCTGGCTCTCTGCGCGGTGCAGATGGACAATGGCGTCACTCGCTGGTGCCAGACGCAGGTGAAGCAGGCCAATAATACGCAGCATACCTCGTCTATCTCCATAAACAATGGCACAGTTTATGCCCAGGGCGTAGATATGGTAGCGTGGACGCTCACGCTCTTTGCCATCAATGAAACAAGCGGCGATATTATCTGGAGCAAACAGACGAGCCTGGACCCCAAAGTCTCGCAGCCAGTCATGATCGCCGGGCAAGATCAGGTCTACCTCGTCGTCTACCAGGCTCCCCCGGTCAGCGCTTCTGGCACCGCGACGGCGGGCACGCAGGCGACGAACCAGGACGACGGCACCAGAAGCCTGTGCGCGTTCGAGGCAACGACTGGCCAGCAGAGCTGGTGCCGCACCTTTCCATATGAGAATGTTGAAAGCCTGGCAATGGATGGAAACGCGCTTTACGTGAGAGCAAGCGATGCCTGGGGAAGCAGGAATTTCTTCCTGTATGCTCTGGACGCCACGAGCGGAACCATAAACTGGCATCAGTCTTTTACGGGGGAAAGCGGGCACATTGTTCTGATTATCGCGCGAGGGGTGCTTGTCACCAATCTGTACGATGACGCTGATAAGGTGGCAGAAGACAAGCTGGTAGCATTGCGCACCAACGACGGCCATCTCCTCTGGCAGCGCTCCCTGCATAGCGAGTTTACAACGATGAATAGCGCCGGTTCGCGCATCTACCTTGTCACAGAGTCAGTCAGGTTCCAGGCGCTCAACCTTGCTGACGGCACTGAGGCCTGGTCCAACACCATCTCTGATCCTTCGCAGTACCTGACCGTGAAAAGCAGTTCCATCCTGGTCGGGCAAACAAGCGTCTATGTAGCAGTTTCCACCTTCCAGACAGACTCGATGAACCTCATGGCCGTACAGGCAAGCAACGGCAAGCAACTATGGAACGATCCTTCCTGCAACGCAACTCCCACAGCATCAACTACCAGCCCTGCCACACCCGGGCAAGCCGACACGGGTACAGCGGGCAGATGCCACTGGCAGTATAACCAGAGGTACTCGAACATGGGCGTGCAATTGCTCCAGCTCAGTGCTTAAAAACGTTGTTTCTCCTGGAGATCGAGCGGAAGCAACCCGTAACGAATGGCGAAGCGCACCAGCTGAGTGATATTGTCCAGGCCGAGCTTCTCCATCACGTTCGCGCGATGAGCCTGGACGGTCTTGATGCTGAGCACCAGCCGGTCG
>DASZXF010000382.1:0-5684 GCA_035546055.1 Ktedonobacteraceae bacterium | reverse complement strand
GGGTTGGGTGCCGCCATTGCCCGACCAGATGAGGCGATTCTGCTCGTCATAGCAGAAATTCTGCACCTCTGAGCCACCGGAACCGCTGTGCCCTGGGACACTGGCAAAGAACGTGTTGGTGCTGGTGACATTGCCACCATTGTCATAGGCGCGCGTCTGGCCCAGGATTTCGCCACTGGTGCCGCTACCCGGCAGCCAGTTGGTGGTCAGGCCGGTTGGGCGCTGATCGCCATCGTAGCTGTACTGGGTACTGGCAATCTGTGTGCTGCTCCCGTTGAGCAGGGTGATCCCGGAGAGTTGCGCATACTCGTTGTAGGCCAGACTGGCCAGGTTGGCGGTGCCGCCGCTGGTGCCCGTACTCAGTCCCTGGAGGCTGCCAGTGGTGGCATCATAGACCGGGCTAAAGCTGTAGCTGGCCGTGCCAGCCGTGGCCGTCGTCGCGGTGATTTGATTGGCATCGTTGTACGAGACCGCCAGGTGATAGGTCGGCAAACTTGTGGTCACGCCCCAGCCAGAGGGCAGGCCAAACTGCATCTGCGTCTTCGTGGTCTGTCCACGTTGATCCGTCTGCATCTGCTGCGTCACCGTCGCAGAGGTGCTGTCAGGATAATAGGTGGTCGCCACGCTCTGGGTCAGATGCCCAAGCGGGAAGTCGCTCGCGCCCTGTGTCCCCAGAAACGTCGTGTCATAGGTGTTCTGCACCAGGGGATTGCCCGCGCTACAGGCGCCATTCCAGTTAATCGTCGGCGCGGCGGTCTGCTCGCAGCCCACGCGGCCTAACAGATCATAATTAAAGCCAATGGTGCGACTGTTTGAGCCAGCGGTCTGGACCACGCTCAACGTATGCCCATCGGGATCATAGGTGGTGGTAAAGGTGCCCTGATCGGGGTCCGTTTCAGTCAGCGCCCGGCCCTGATCATCGTAGGTCATGGTCGTGGTGACGCTGGCAGGACTTTCCCCGCTCTGGGGCTGCTCATCGGTCACAATCACTGAGGTGGGCTTGTTCAGCGCGTTGTAGCGCGTCTGCGTCTGCTTGAGGGGGGTCAGCGTGCCGCCGTACACGCCGCTGTCCTGCTGGGTAAAGACGACGTTGCCCAGGCCATCGGTAAAGCTCTGGCTCACATGGCCATTGGCATCGACGCTGGTGGCCAGGGAGAAGTAATCGTCGGGATCGCCCAGTGCCTGACCATAGGTATAGGTGGTGCAGGTGGTGTACGTGCCCGTCAGAACCGTTGAGCAGGCCAGCCCTGGCTCCTGCGCGGAATGCCAGTTGGGATCTTGCGTTGCCAACGTGCGCCCCAGCGCGTCCGAGAAGGTCATCGTGCCCGCCGGGACATTGCCGTTCACATCCTTCGCTCCGGTGGGATCGATCCAGCCGGAGCCAGAGACGACCTGGAACGGCTCGCTTTTCCATACGCTGTCGTTCTGGTCATTGTAGACCGTCATCACCACCGTGTCATCGCCCGGCGTTGGGCCTGGGGTGCGCGTTTCCACGGCCCGGCCCTGACTATCGTAAAAGGTGCGCGAGACCGCGCTGGAATAGAGGCCGCTATTCGTATCGATCTCGTAGCACGGCAGCGCACTGCTGCTTGTGCAGGTCGAGTGCTCGCTTTGCCTGCTGGTATACCACGTGCCCCCGGGGGCCGTCAGGTTGATCGTCTCGTCGCCATTGCTATCGTAGGCATAGCTATAGCCAGTCACCTGGCCGTTGGCGTCCATGGTCGTGCTGGGTTGCGCGCCAGAGGTATAGTCATAGGTGGCGTTGGTCGCCTGCCCCAGCGCGTTGGTCCGGGTCAATAGCTGCGCGCCATAACTATCGTAGGTCGTGCAACTGGTGAAATGGCCTGCCGTCCAGGTCGCGGAGAGATTGACCACCCCGCTCGCGCTACAGCCATGGCTGCTATAAAGGCCGGGATTGGCGGTTGCCAGCGGATCAACGGTCGCCACGGCATTGCCGTACTGGTCGTAGGCCGTATAGCTCGTCAGCGCCGTCGAGGCCGTGCCGCAGGTGCTATAACTGGTCTGCGTCGTCGCCCAGCCGGCCGTCGGCGTGGAAAGGCCGGTCGGCGCCCCTTCATCGTAGGTCGTATCCTGGCAGGCCCACACATGTCCGGTGGCGTCGTCGATCTCGCTGTGGGTCACCTTATCGACATCGTAGTAGAAGATCCCGTTGGTCCCCTTTCCATTCGTGATCGTATACTGCCACTTCTTCGTCAGGGGATAGACGCTGGACAGCAGATTGGTGCCGCTGATCACCTCCTGGGTCAGGTTATGATACCCGCCGCTATAGTTAAAGCCCCCATCGGCGTTCATATCATCGTAGGTATATGTGGTATCCAGCCAGGGCACATTCGGCTCATTGGCGGTCCCTGCGTTGCCATCGTAGAAGTAGACCAGCGTTTTCAGCGCCGCCGCAATACAGGGGGTATAGATCGGGCTGAGGTTGCCATTACAACTGTTGTTGTGGTAGGTATTGCCTTCATCCGGCGTGTTGCCCACGCCGGTGAAGTAATTGAGCGTCTCTTTCAGGATCGCGCTCTCCACCTCGTTGGGTCCCTGATAGACATCCTGCTGGAACAACTGCCCGGTATTGTAATTGGTGCCGTTGGAGGTTGGGGTCCACCAGCCATCGGTGCCAAAGTAATAATTCACGGTCAGATTATTGGACGGGCTATGGATGTAGACCACGCTAAAGCCGCGAAACTCGCTATGATAGAAATCGGCCCAGTCCTTGTCGGGTTTGGGCGTGGGAGTCCCGTCGTAGCCGGCCACCCAGCTATCGCCCATACACTCCGCTTCCGCCTCAGGCACATTGGTCCCGGTGATGGGATGGCAGTTGACCGGTGAGCGGGTGCTGGCCATCGGAGTCAGATCGTAGGCATAGGTCGTCGTCGCGACCGTCGTATTGCCACTACTATCGGTGCCCAGCGCGGAGACCTGCGTCACCGTCTGCACACTCCAGCTATCGGTGTCCGGGTGGGCGTAGACGCCGGTGCAGTCGGTATACAGATCACAGTAGAACGGATCAAAGCGATCATCAGTCACGTCGCCGTCGTCATCGGTCTGATACGGCGTGCCAGCCATGTTGGCGTAGGCGGTGGCATAGCTGATGTTGGCGCCCTCGCCCGTTTGCAGATCCTGGTAATGATTCAGATAGTGCCAGTCGTTCTGCCCGGCATATTGTCCCGTCCCCGCCAGATTTTTCTGGTTGGGATCGTAGTAGGTGTCTTTGACCTGTGCGGTGTAGCCAAAGGTCACGGGTTTGAGCTGATAGCTCGTGCCCTGCACATAGGTCGTGGGCGTGATGCTCTGGAGCAAATGCTCGCCCGCGCAATAGGTCTCGATCTGGGTTAAGGGATCGTGGCACACCCAGAAGGTGCTATCAGCATAGGCGAAGGCGTAGCTGTTGGCCAGATAGCCTGTACCATCATCCTTGCCGACGTAACTCGTGATGCTTTGCAGCGAAAGCGTGCTGCGCACCGGGGAGGCGCTCATGCCGTTGGGATCATCCAGCGGATCATCGCAGCGCAGCGTCGTGCTCTTATAGGGGTTGCAGCTACTATAGTAACCGCTGCTATAGGCGCTGGCCCAGGGGGATTGCGCTTTGGGCGCCAGGTAGGAAAAATCAACGGTGCCGACGACCTGGCTCAGGCTGCTGGCCGGCGCGCTGGTCGCAAAGCCGTACTTGATCTGCTTGATGCCCGAATCGCGGATCACGCCGCTGGAGGGCGAATCTTGCAGGTAGGAGATCAGCATCGCTTTGACCTGGCTGGGAGTGTTGTACGGCGCCAGGACCTCGTTGACATCCCATTCGTAAGGGCCTGAAGCACTCTTTTGCAGCGAGTCGGCGGTGCAACCCAGCTGGTAATACGTGCCATCGCGATCCCAGATGGTCCAGCAACTCCCCGTCCATTGAATCCGCAGGTGGGAAATATGCTGCGTGCTATAAAAGGTCGTCTGGTTGACAGGATCGGGCACCAGTTTATCGCTGATCCCATCCACGCCATTGATCGAGTACCAGGTCTGCGCGCCTCCAGTACTGCTGGAAGGATACTGCGCGGCGGTGATCGAACCCAGCGAAAGCGACCAGCCATCTCCTTCATCGCCAGCGGGCGCGGTGCGACTGTACCGCCCATTGGTGGCCTGGCTCGAATAAGACAGTTGCAATTGCGGCGCGAAGCCATCAGGGCCAGGGGCTACCGAGATCGGATAGCTATAACTGTATTGGCCGCTATTGCTGTTGGTCTCGAAGATATCGGGATGCCCCGGAGCGGCAATGTCCGGGGGTGCCGTGGCCGCCAACGTTCCGTTGATCTGCATCGTTTGCGCGGTCAGCGTCTGTGTACTGGCGTCGTTGGTCATGGGCACGACGGTCACGCTGGGCGTACTGGTGGCTTGCGTGTTCATGGTGCTGACCATGGGCGCGACCAGGCCGCCCGGCGTTTGGGTCGCCGTCGGGGACACGCCCGGCGTTGGCGTTGGAGAAGATGCCGGCGTCGGCGAGGGCGTCGCCGTCGGGGTTACTCCTGGCGTTGGCGTCGGCGTCGGCGTTGGTGACACGGGAGCGGCCATACCAATCCAGGAAAGGTGGACCTGGGTGGGATCAATATTCAGATCTTGCATCTCCCACGGCTGGTAATGATAGACAATCGTGAGCGGCTGGAGCAGCTTCACGCCCTGTACGAGGTTCCCCTGGCTATCGACGATCTGGAGCTGATAGGCGCCCAGCAGGCTCTCTTCTTCAATATAATGGCCGGCTACCTGGTGCAGTTGGAGGAACAACTGCCCAACCGGGGCGCTGCCATCGGCCAGGGTGGCCTGCGAGAAGTCCAGCGAGCCACGCGCCAGATCGACTTCCAGGCGGCCATCGCTGCCCTTGATCTGGAACGGGGTGCTGCCAGCGGGAATGACGGTACCGGTGACTTTTGCGGCCTTCGTACTGCTGGCCATCCTGGGTCGGTGTAGCACAAACGAGTCATCGAGGGTAAAGGTCTGATCCTTCATTTTCACCGGCTCAGCGCCGGGCAGCGGTTGGTTCTGCTTTTGCTTGTTCGCTTCTGCTTCCGCGTTTTGCAGGACCGGGTGGGTCGTTGGGCGTTGAAAGGTGCCCTTATTCTGTTTGTTGGGCTGGCCTTCTTGCTGCGCTTGTTGCAGCGTCAAATGGCCGGGCTTACTCGCAGCGGTTGCTGGGGCCGCAAACACCATTCCGGTGAGAAAGGCCCAGTTGCCCAGAAGTGCGCCCATGAGGATGAGCGGGAGCATGGCTGGCCAGAACAGGGCTTTTCGACGAGACCGATGCGTGTCTGGCTTTGTTCGCCTGCGCAAGCGAGGGGGAAGCATCATCGCGTTGTGCGAATGCCGGGCTTGCGCTTCATCTCGTGAAACGAGCATGAAAAACAACTCCTAACCTTGTATCCATACAGATGGAGGGAAAGAGGACATGCCTGGTCACGAAAGCAGACGCCATGTGCTGCCAGGGACATGCCGGGAAAATAAAAAAGGGTGCCAAGGGATATGCGACATGAGATGAGCCACAATCTTGCCTCAGCACTGGAAAGGCGCTCCGCAGAAGTGCTGAGATACTCATACTCATCAGTATATATACCCAACCATTGGGAGCGTTGTCAAGGGGCCTTACGGGCGATTTGTGGCGCATCAGTATATATACTCAATCGCTGGAAGTG
>DASZXF010000381.1:0-9826 GCA_035546055.1 Ktedonobacteraceae bacterium | reverse complement strand
GTGGACATTGCTGGTGCTGGTGGTCATGGTCTCAATCTCGCCAGTCCCAAAGCCTGTACCGGTATCGTAGAGCCAGTTCCCTGTATTCACGCCCGTATTCGCGGCGCCATTAAACTCGTCGCTCCAGACCTGCGTCCAGGTGGCCGCGTGGGCCTTGGTGAGCAGACCGGGAGAGAAAAAGCCCATGGCCGCGATCAGTACCAGCGCGCTTCCCAGGCCAAGCAACGAGATGAGACGTAACGAGAACCATCCCCTTCGTTGCCGTGAAGTAACTCCCCTGTTCTCCATATTTTCCGAACTCCTTTTCGCTATCCAGGCAAAACAATACGCATCATTCCAGTCGTTTGTATCATGACTCTGCCTCTCCAGAAAACGCAGCAGAGCACCTCCCCGACCTCCTTTCCGCTCTGCATCCAGGCATCCGAGCACAGGCAAGCGCGGCCCCCGGTCAGCCGAGAGCGGAGAACGCTGAGCGAACTCGCCCCGGCAGGCAAACCGGTCGTGGCGCCGCTGCGACCAGCCCGCAAGGTCTGAGCAGCGACCTCTTCCCTCTAAAGGACAACAAGACAACCGCACAACAGCAGAGCTATTGTGTCAGAAGAGAGAGATCTTCTCTCCCGGGCGATATTACGATCATGATGAGGCAAAAGGTGATGGGAGACCTGGCCGGTCGGCTACGCGTTCAAGCGAGTGGACAGTACACGAAAAGCATCCAACAGACCTGAAGCCTGGAGCAAACGCACCACCGCGCTCCAGCAATAGCCGCTTCCATACATTCAGCCTTGTTGCCTGCCAGATGACGTTGTTCACGCCATGCCAGGAATGAACCATGCATCTCATCAATCCTCCTGAAAGATGGAATGCATACATAATGCTTTCTTCCTAAGAGTATACTGGTGAAACCGGTTTCTGTCAAGTCAAATTACGGATAATTTACGAAATCGTTATCGCCTTCCTTCTTGATTGCGCGAGCGAACCGACCACACAGACCGAGCGTGAAAACCACCGCCGTTTTTGTCCGAAGCGCTCGCTTCTGAAAGAGGGCCGCTTCAGCGTGCCCGGTTCGGCTTCAGGCGGGACGCCTGGAGCGTCTCACATGTCGCTGGAACGGGGACCTGTACGCTGCTGCGCCGGCCTGGCCGCGAGCATTCGCCGTTCCGACGAGCTGCCAGGCACGCCGGGCGTCCCGCCTGAAGCCGGATTGGACTCGCTGAAGCGGTCCTCTTTCATATGCGGGACGATAGAGCTTTCGCATAGTATCGCAAAATAGAGGGAAGGGATTTTCCTGGCTGCGCGGTGAGGCAGGAGGACTGAACAAGGCGGGAAGCTGAGTCACGTTTCCAGGGAGCGGCGCGTGCCCTATAAAAGAGGCTTTTTTCACTCAAGCCTGAGACTGTGCTTGCGCTGCCCGCTGGTTGGTGAATGAAAGCCTGAAAGGAGAAAGCACATGGCCATACGATATCGTGATCGTTTTGAGGCAGGAAGGCAACTGGCTGAGCTTCTGTCAGCGTATGCCTGGCGCCAGGATGTGCTGGTTCTGGCGCTGCCACGCGGCGGGGTGCCGGTCGCCTTTACCGTTGCCCGCGCTCTCCACGCGCCGCTGGATGTCTTTCTGGTGCGCAAGCTGGGAGTGCCGGGTCAGGAGGAACTGGCCCTGGGGGCCATTGCCTCGGGCGATATTCTGGTGCTCAATGAGGAGGTTGTGCAGGCGCTGCGCCTCTCTGAGCAAACTATTGAGCGGATCGCGGAACGGGAGCGGCACGAGCTGACGCGGCGCGAACAACTCTATCGGGGTGATCGTCCGCCGCTGGATCTGCGCGGACGCGTGGTGCTTCTCATCGATGATGGCCTGGCGACTGGCGCCTCGATGCGCGCGGCGGTTCAGGCGGCGCGTCCGCAGCAACCCGCCCGCCTGGTGGTCGCTGTCCCGGTGGCCGCGCCGCCGGTCTGCGCGGAGTTCCGCCATCTCGTCGATGAGATCATCTGCGGCCACACCCCCGAACCATTTTACGGCGTCGGCGCATGGTACGAGAACTTCGCGCAAACTTCCGACGCGGAGGTTTGCGAACTGCTCAAGCAGGCCGCTGAGGAAAGCGGTCCTTCCCGGCACGCGCTGCACGCGGGTTGAGCTTGTCCCGACTATCTCCCCCAAACAGACGCCACGCGGTTTACCCATGCACGCTGAGGGCGGAGGCGGGGAGATCGCGCAGGAAAATTTCCGCTGTCTTCGGACCAATCCCTTTGAATTCCTGGAGACGCGCGGAGAGTTCATCTCTGGAATGGCTGCCGCTCACCAGCGCCCGCACTGAACCGGAGGTTTCGCACAAGCGTCGCATTATGTCAAGTAGTTTGGTGGCTGTGGAGTAGTCGTAGCGGGTATAATGGCCCTCGTCCAGCACTTTGACCAGGCGATCCCAGCCCGCGTTGAGGATGGCCTGCGGGGTGGTCAGGCCATCCTCGACGAATATGTTGTATGTTCTCCTGGCGACTTCCTGTTGCACTGGCTTGCCAAAAAGCAGGCAGGCCAGGAACCATTTGAAGTATGCCTCTTCCTGGCGGGATGAGAGGTCGATGCCCAACTCGTTAGCTTGAATCTTCTTTTCGCTCATAATCTCCTCTCCTGAGAAACGTGACTGGTCTTTTCAGAGATAACACGCCGCGTGGAGCCAAAAGAAAACGACGAGGGAGAGTCATTTCCTGGCCTTTTGCCAATAGTTCCTGCCGCTCCAGTCCACACCCCGGCCTGTGAGAATGCGCCAGGTGGACTGAGCCAGAATGCCGGTGAAGAGCAGCCCGGCCAGGGGATGAGTCAAGGCGTAGTACCAGGGAACGCGCAGTTCGCGGTCCAGCCAGTTGCGATAGATCAGCAGCGGCCCCAGTTCGAGCGTGCTGATGAGAGCGGCTTCGCCGGCGCGCGGCTTCCTGCTAATCAGACTGGCCAGCCAGCACCAGAGGGGCAGCAGAAAAGGCACGATGGCGACCATGGGCAGACCGAGCATTTGCAGCAGGACAAAGGGCAGACCGCCACGGCTGCCCAGGAAAACGTTCTTGCGCCAGCCGCGCCAGGTTTCGCGGAGATTGTTGTACATGCGCACGTGAACCAGGCCGCGTCCATCGGCCATTTCAAGGGCATAGCCTTGCTTTTTGACCAGCATGGCCAGGTCGCGGTCGTCGAGCAGCGTGGCGCGCAGATCGGGACGGGCGTAGCCTCCCAGGCGCTCGTAAACGGTCCGGCGCAGCAGGATGTACTGACCATTGGCCAGGGCCAGCGGACTGTCAGGATCGTTGACCTGATCAGGTGGATACTGCATGCTGATGCCCAGGTGCGCCATGGGCATCATGACGCGCTCCCAGAAGCTGGGCAGTTCCTGCGTGGTACCGAGAGAGAGCAGATCCAGGCGCTTCTCCTCGGCCCTGGTGACGGCGGTGGCCAGAGCCTGCGGCGCGTGCCAGGTGTCCGCGTCGGTGAAGAGTAAAAAGTCGCCCCGCGCTTCCTGGGCGCCGGCGTGCAGAGCGTGCGGCTTGCCAGCCCAGCCGGCGGGCAAACCGCGTAGATGGATGACGCGCAGATGCGCCCCCTGCGGATGCGTGCGCGCGATCTCGTCAAGGAGCAGCGGCGTGCGGTCGGTCGAGTCGTCATCCACAACTATTACTTCGTAGGCGGGATACACCTGCTCCAGCAGCGAGGTCACACAGCGCTGGATGGTTTCTTCTTCATTGCGCGCCGGGACGATGACGGAAACGGCGGGCAGGCTGGCGCTCCGCTCAGCGGGACTGGTCAGCGGCCCTGACTGCTTTGGCCTGGTTCTGAACCACAAAAAGGTATAGAAACCGGCGACTCCGAGCGCGTGCGACCACCAGATCACCCGCGACCAGTTTGCCATAGATTGCTTTGTCTTTTTCAAAAACTCACCTGAGCCATTTTTGGTAGTGTGATGAAGCAATGCAGTTGTGCGAGCAAAGAGCCATGCTCAACATAAGGCAGTTTACAAACAACCAATCATTATATAACAAAAACGAGGCAGGTTTGCCAGCACCGGTCTATGAAACATCCCGGCGGGATCATAACCGGGCGCTGGCTTATTCTGGCTTCTCCTGGATGGAGGGCAGGTGGATCTCGTCGAGGGTGATGAAGCCTTTTTTGAGGGCGTAGATGGCGGCCTGGGTGCGGTGGGCCAGTTGCAGTTTGGTGAGGATGTTGCCGACGTGAGTTTTGACGGTCTGCTCGGTGATGACCAGGGTTTCCGCGATCTCGCGGTTGGTCTGACCGAGGGCCAGTTGACGGAGAACCGCCTGTTCGCGCTCGGTCAGGGCGGCGTTGTGTTTGCCGGCATCTGTAAGTTCGTGCATGAGCAGATTGGCGACCACGGGATCGAGCAGGGATTGTCCACGAGCGGCGGCCCGGATGGAGGAGATGAGCAGTTCGGGATCGGATTCTTTGCGCACATAGCCAATGGCCCCGACGCGCAGGGCGGCGACGACGCGCACGTCGTCGGCATAGCTGGTCAGGACGACGACTCTGACGCTGGACTGCACTTCGCGCAGACGCCGGATGGTCTCTACACCGTCGATGCCGCCGGGCATGAGCATGTCCAGCACGACGACATCTGGCCGCCATTCTTCGATATGCTGGAGCACTTCTTCGCCGCTGGCTGCTTCTCCTACGACGCGAATATGCTCATCCATCTCCAGTACATGCTGCAAACCTCTGCGCACGATGCGGTGATCGTCCACCAGGACAACGGTTATGGGCTCGCTCATATTTCTCCCCTTTCAGGCTGCGTGGGCCGGACGCTGCCGGCGGCTCTGGCCAGGGCTCGCCAGGGCTGCAACTGCCAGACATCGAGCGCGAGACAGAGACATTGCATGCATAACGCGAAGAAAAAACTGTACATCAGCCATTGCCAGAGCGGAACAGCGGGAAAAGTAAACAGGGCGCCGTTCACGACAAAGGACAGGACCACGCAGATGATCAGGATCAGGCGCAGACGCGCGGTCCGCCAGCGCTGGCGCAACACTCTGCGCAAGGCCATTTCCGAGAGCAGCGGGTAATAGCGATCCTGGGTGCGTTTAATGCACCACTGTTCAAAGAGTAGCAGGACCAGGACGAGGAAGGCGCCCAGGGCCAGACCGCCTTCCAGCCAGCCATAGGTCTGCGGCGGGAACCAGTGCCAGCCCCAGAGGACCAGGTGCCACGATCCGAAGAGGGTCAGACGCAGGGATGCGCTCCAGCCCTGGTGCTCCTGCAAGAGCAGGCTGCCGGTTTCGCGATCTCCTGGCGCGCGCTTTGTGCGCAGACGCGTGAGGGCGAGACGTGTGCTGAACAGGCCGTAGTACATCAAAAACAGGCAGAAGCCCAGAATGAGCAGGACAACCTCTTTCGCGCTGGCCGGGACGTTTGTGGTAAACTGGGCGATATCGATCAGGAGCACAAGCAGGGTAAAGATGGCCATAGTTGAGCGCAGATACAGACCGGTGTGCGCGCGGGCGGCCAGTTCTCGCGCCTCCTGCTCGCGCTGTTCCTGCTGCTGCTTGATTTCCGCCGGCAAAAAGAGCGGAATGGAGACGTGAACGGTGGTGCCCTGACCCGGCTGACTCTCGACACGCACCAGGCCATCGAGGGCGCCGGCACGTTCCTGCATGCCCAGCAGACCCATGCCCGAAAGCGTGCTCTGTGTCTCGAAGCCCTGGCCGTCGTCGCGAATGGTCACGCGCAGCGTCTCGTCATCGCAGGTTACGGTACAGTTTACTTCGCTGGCGCGGGCGTGGCGCGCGATATTGGCAAAGGCTTCCTGCACAATGCGAAAGACCGCTTCCTGCATGGACAGGGGACAGCGATCAGGCGCGGGCAGGTCCGCCAGGGCGAGGTACACACGCGCCCCGCTGCGGTACTCCAGCGCCTGCGCCTGGGTGCGCACGGCCTCGGCGAAGCTGGCACGCTCCAGGGCCAGCGGACGCAATTGCTGCAAAAGCGCCTGCATCTCGACCTGGGCCTCCATGGCGCTCTGCTGAATATCCGCCAGCGCCTCCTGAACCTTTGTGGTGTCCTTCGTCAGTTGCGCCTGCGCGACGAGGGTGCTCATGCGAATGCTGAACAATTGCTGCTTGATCGAATCGTGCAGATCGCGCGCCAGGCGATTGCGCTCCTCAGCCGCCGCCTCCTGGCTGGCCTGGCTCAGCAAGCGCTCGCGATAACTCTGCATGACACCTGTCTGTTTGCTCATATCTATTCCTCTGGCGGCACCGGGAATATGCTCGCCCGTCCAGTCGGCACATGAGAACCGGCTGACTCCTGATCGCTGGCTGCCTTTCTCCTCCTTTTGGGGGAGAAGAAGATGCTACCTTCGCTGGAAGCAGAGCACGAACGATCTTTCTATACTACTAGCTGTTCTAAAAATAGCACATGATGCCATTTGAGAAGAAATGAGAGGCCCGTTTGAGACATCCACCGCGCTCGCGCTATGAATCGAGTCAGCCACGCGAAACCTTTCGCTTACAACATGTCTTCGCGTCAGTCAAAATGCTGCCGCGAGTCGCTCGCCTGGTCTGGAATGCCAGTCCGGGCTTTACCTTCTGGTCCGCCGTCTTTTATATTCTGCTTGGCATCTCGCCGGCTATCTCGGCCACGATCACGCAGATCCTGCTGGATAACGTGCTGCTCGGCATCAGGGAGCAGAGCATCGCGCCGATCTGGCTGCCCGTCTGCCTGCAACTGGGCGTCAATCTGCTCAGCCGCGTCTGCACAGTCGCGGGCATCGTTTTCCGTGGCCTGCTGAGGGAGCGCGTGGTTGAGCATGTGCAAAGTATGATCCTGCAAAAAGCCAATACGCTCGACATGGAGCAATTTGAGAACTCGGAATACTATGATACGCTGCGCCAGGCCAGCGACGAGGCCAGCTATCGTCCGGCGACGATGATTTCGCAGATTTTTGACCTGATGCGCACCTTCGTTACCCTCTGCTCGATGCTTTTCCTGATCGCGCACCTGTCCTGGTGGCTGGTGCTGGTCGCGCTGGTCATTCCTATTCCTTCGTTTATCTCCTCCAGTCGCTATGGCTGGAAAGATTATATCCTGGCCCGCCGCCAGTCTCCTGAACGGCGTATGCAGAATTATTATACCCAAATGTTGACGGTTGACCAGCATGTTAAAGAGATCAGATTGTTCAACCTGGGCGATTTCTTTCTGGGACGTTTTAGAAAGAATGCCGAGGAACTGTTTGAGGAGACGAAGCGCACGCTGTTGCCGCGCGCTACCTTCGGGGTGCTCTGGTCGCTGCTGTCGATTGTGGCCAATTCGGGTATCTATCTCTATATCGCTCTCCAGGCGGTGCTGAGGGTGATTACCTTCGGTCAATTGAGCAAATATGTCACGGCGGCCAATTCGGCGGGACAGAGCTTTCAGAACATTCTGGATGGCGTGACCGATACCTACGAGGATAGCCTGTTTATTGATCTGCTCTTTGAGTTTCTGGCCTATGAACCCAAAATCACGGCGCCAGAGCACCCTGTACCGCTGCGGCCACGGGAGGGTGAACGCGGACTGTCTATCGAGTTTCGCAATGTCAGCTTTACCTATCCCGGTAAGCAGCAGCCGGCGCTCAGGCAGGTCAGCTTTGTGCTGCACGCGGGGGAAACCGGCGCGCTGGTCGGCAGCAACGGAGCTGGCAAGACTACGCTGGTCAAGCTGCTGGCCCGCCTGTACGATCCAGACGAGGGCGAAATCCTGCTGGATGGACGCAATCTCAAGGAGTATGACCCGGCGGAGTTGCGCGAACACCTGGGCGTGATCTTTCAGGATTTTGTCCACTACCATATGACGGCGAATGATAACATCGGCATTGGACGCGTGGCGCAGATCGAGAAGCGCGAACTGGTCGAGGCGGCGGCGCGCAAAAGCGGGGCCGATCAGGTGATTGCGCGCCTCTCCAACGGCTACGAGGCTATGCTGGGACGCTGGTTCCAGAAAGGCGTGGAACTCAGCGGCGGCCAGTGGCAGAAGATTGCCCTGGCCCGCGCGTTTATGCGCGAGGCTCCGCTGCTGATCCTCGACGAACCCACCAGCGCCCTCGACGCCGAGGCTGAATATGAGATCTTTACCCGCTTCCGCACGCTGACTTCTGGCAAAACGGCGCTCTTTATCAGCCACCGCTTCAGTACGGTGCGTCTGGCTGACCGCATCTTTGTGCTGGAACAGGGCACCATCCGCGAAAATGGCTCCCACGAGGAACTGCTGGCCCTCGGCGGACGTTACGCCGAACTGTTCAACTTGCAGGCCAGCGCCTACCAGTAACCTGAAAACGCGTATCAACCATCCTTGTGTTAAGTCCCGGCGAGCCAGGAAAGCTGGTTCTGGCCCATGCGAACCTGCTTTCTTTGCTCGCCGGAGGATTATGCTGCCGGCGGGACGAGACCTACCTGCTCCAGGACGCTGCCGGGACCGACGAAGACGGCGTGGCCGCCGCGCACGGTCTGACGGATCAACTGGATCATCTTTTCGCGTTCGGCCTGCATGAGCGCGATCCAGGGCGCGGGCGCGCCGGTCTGCGGATCGTGCGCGAAGCTCCAGTTGGCCATCTCTACCAGGACAGGAATGAGGTCCAGCCCTTTTTCTGTCAGCCGATACTCCTCTTTGCGTCTGTCGGTGGCGCAGGGCCGTTTGCTGAGAATGCCCTGCTGCTCCAGCAGGACCAGACGACTGGCCAGGATGTTGGTGGCCATCTTTTCCTCCGAGGCGAGGAATTCCCCGTAGGTCTTCTTCCCGAAGTAGACGATATCACGAATGATTAAGAGCGACCACGGATCGCCAAAGGTCTCCAGGGCAAAATTAATCGGACAATCCGAGCGCCTGTGCTGCGTATGATGCTTCATATCTCACACCTCTCCCCATCCTCCGCCTGCCGCGAAGCCGACAACGGAAGATGCTCTCTCCTGTTTGAACGCCGGCGTTTCCGGTTTTCATGGCCGGCCTGAGAATAGTATAGCGTCTTCACTTGCAAATTACAAGCAAACAAAGCACTATTTAACAGGAAAAGGGTGAAAAAGATGCCATCGCCTTTTTCCTGATCAAACGCCCCGCCGGGACCGATGAGTTTTAACCATGAGAGAACAGTGTCTTCAGCATCCGATGAAAAGGGAGGCAGGGGCGTATTCCCTGCCTCCCTCTTTGTGTCTTTTGCGCTATGCCATCTGTTTCAGCATCCTCTTCTCCTGTTCTCGTGTGCGTTTAAGCGCGGCATTCAGCCACCATGAGGCAAGCACAGCTACGACTGAGAAGGTGAGAGCGACTGCTCCAAAGGCGAAGGTAAAGCTCTGGGTTTGCTCAAGGAACTGGCCAATGAGAGGCGGACCGGCAATCGCTGCCGGTGAGGCCAGGACGGCAATCAAGCCCTGCGCGACTCCAGAGCCGATGGGGGTTTTTCTTCCTACGTCTGCGGCTGTGCTAAAAATCGCGGCATAGGGGAACGTTGTACCCAGCGCGAATAAGAGCAGTCCGACACAGGCGACGGGCAACAACGGGATGGGGAGCGCAAGGACACCAAGGCCCAGAAAAGTCATGATGGTTCCTGTACGGATCAGCAGGAGAGGCCGCTGCGTGCGCGCCAGCAGCAGACCTCCCAGTGGACGAAAGACGAGACCGGCGAACAGGCCGAGTGAACCAAACCCCGCCGCGAGTGGCAGGGGGAGATGATAGCGCATGGTAAAGTAAACGGCCAGCCAGGCTGCGATGGCGTTATTGACGCCAAGCGTGCCCATGTTTGAGATGCCGAGCATCCAGATCGCGGGCGAGCGAATGCCAGCCACAGGATTGGCTTGCTGCTGTGGTTCA
>DASZXF010000380.1:0-5402 GCA_035546055.1 Ktedonobacteraceae bacterium | reverse complement strand
GTCGGAGCTTGCGCCCCTCAGTGACTTTGGCCTGGACTGCGAGTTGGACGACGCGGTCGTTGAGCTCGTGCAAGGTCTCCGGGCGCAGGGTGTGCGTCCAACGGATGAGCGTCCCCTTGGTGGGCACCGGATGGAAATACACCCGGCAGAACCAGCGCAGCACCAGGCTGTCCGCCACTCGCTTGGTCGTCTCTTCATAGCTCCAACTGTACAAGTGTTTGATCAGCAGCAGACGCAGGATGACTTCCACGGGTGTGGAGTGCCGCCCATGCACCAGGGTGTACTGGGAGCGCTTGCCCAGATCGGTGCGGACTGCCTGGTACAGTTGGTCATCTTCCAGCAGGGAATCGAGCGTTTTGAGGACGGGATCGGTCTGAGCAGCGACTTCTGGGACGCGGGCAAACACATCTTCTACGGGATAGCTGTCAATGAGCATGGGACGTCTCCTGGTGCAGGTTCTTTCTCTCATTTTAGCTCATCATGAAATGGTTCTCAAGCGTCTTCTGGAGCCATTTCGCACCGCATACTAGTACTAAAGTCCAAATGCTTTGCAAAAAACGTGAATAATCTTATTGAATACGTTTCCCAAAGGGGAACACTCAGCAGTGGAGATCGGCTTCTCAGGGATTTGGAGTAGCTTAGAAAGGAACAGCTTCTCCTGCATTTGCCCTCATATAATGCAACAGTCACATCAGCTACTTCGCGAAGATCTGGACAAGAATGGAAGGAAAAATAGGAATTTTGGACGACTTTTGAGGACACTCCTGGACATCATTCACTCAACAGGGAGGACAGCCTGAGAGGTCCTTGAGTGGTTCTCCAGAAGAACAAACACGAGGGGAGTGGCTTTTTCCTTTTCTGCTGTTTCGCCACTCAAGCTGGGATCAAGAGGAGAAACAACGAAGCGGGCATCGCGGCAAGGCTCTTGTCACTATGACAGCAGAGCTTTGCCGCAATACCTACTGCTTATCGTTGATGATCAGAGCGAATCACTCATCAGGTGTCACTAACAAGTGCTCTCCTAAGACCGTGCACCCATTTCACTCAGAAAAGCAGAGGCGTCTGAAGATTGAACCTCCTAGAGGCCACGTTGAGTGGCCTCCGGTGTGTAGCAACCGTGTAGCAACGCCCCTTTACAACTATTTACTTTGAGAGATACTCCTTAACAATACCTCTTTTTCCTTCGCAACATCGAGGCTGCAACAGATGTATGAGTGTATATTACGCTCAAAAAGGCAGAGGTGTGTGAGAGTCGAACTCACCAGAGACTGCGCTGAGCAGCCCCCCAGCCGTTTTGAAGACGGTGAGACCCACCGGGGCCTCTACACCTCCATGGTCAGCGGTGCGCTGGAGCATGTTGTTTGCTGTGCCATTGTGGCATGTTCCAGCGCTGTCTGTCAAGTTTGCTGACTCTACTCTGCCAGGGCGCGCACGCGCTCGACGTTGACTTCGGTCAGGTCGTGAACCATCAGTTCGGCGGCGCGCAGGCCGGCCAGGTCGCGTTCGCCGGCGACGGAGATGCAGCGCATGGAGGCCGCGTGGGCTGCCTGGACGCCGGCCACGGCGTCTTCGATGACGACGCAGGCCTGTGGTGCTACTCCAAGCTGGCTCGCGGCGTATAAGAAGAGGTCCGGGGCCGGCTTGCCGTGGGGCACGTTTTCCCCGGAGGCCAGGACCGAGAGGTAGCGACTGAGGCCTAATAATTGGTCAATCAGGCGAATGTTGATCAGAGGAGTGGAACTGGCCAGCGCCTGGAGAAAGCCTGCTTCGTGAAGCTCGCGCATGAGGGCTTCCGCGCCCGGCAGGAAGGCTGCGGTCTGGCGTACTGATTCACGGAAGTAGGTTTCTTTGCGGTCGGCCAGAGTTTGCAGATGCTCGGGCGAGCGGACCGGCCAGTAGGCAGGAATGATGTCCTGGTTGCGTTTACCAAAGGTGGCCCAGAAATCGGCGTCGGTAAAGGTTATTCCCTCTTCCCGGGCCAGTCGGTGCCAGGCCAGGCGGTGGTCGTTGGCGCTATCGAGGATTACGCCATCCAGATCCCAGATGACGGCTTGTAGCGATATATGCATGGTAATGAGATGGACTCCTGATAAAAAGTTGTGGCTATCATATCATACGCGACGGCGCGCCGGGTAGTGCTCAGCCGACCCGAGCCTATTCAGAGGACTGCTCGTCGCTGTCAGTGGAATGAACTTCCGGCAGCGGCTCATCGAGGGCGGTTGGCTGACGATGAACCAGCGGGCGCTCGGCGGTCGTGACCAGCGGGTCGAGGATTTCCTGTTCGATGAGCGAGGGCTCCAGAATTTGTCCGTCCGGCTCCAGATCGCGTTCCCATTTGACACGCAGAGCGGGGTCGATTTCGCCCAGATCGCCTGTATTTGCCCTGGTCATCGACCAGTCCACGATAGCCTCGTCGAGGGGGATTTCGTAGCCCGCGCGTTTGCTCATGTTCCATTTATGCAGCATGACCTGGAAATAGGCTTTGAGCGGATCTTGCCCGGCGGTCAAAACCTGGCGCAAGAGGAGAATCGCGGGCAGATGGTAGTGGCTATACCATTGCTGCGCGGCCTCTTCAATTGAGAGTGGACGCCCCTCTTTTTCGCTGGCCAGCGCCTGGTGGCCGAGGATCATGTTGTAAAAGCGCCGGGCGTAGGCGCGCGGTATCTCGATGTGCAGCAATTTTCTGATGCGCTGCTGGTACCAGCCGGGGCGTACTGCCGTCAGTTCTTGCAGCGTGCGCCCGGTCATGCCGAGCAGGGAGAAGCCCCATTTGTTGAGCGTTTGCAGGAATTGCTGAGCCTGGTCAAGGGTGGAGAAGGACGTATCAGGCGCGGCGATGCGGGCGTGTTCGCGGCGTAGCCAGCGGTAGCGCTGGAGAAAGTAGCGAAAGTCAGCGTCGTCGAGCGGCTGATGATCTTCTGGCAGACCGCGCGCCTGGCGCAAATCTTCGGCCTGCCAGGCCAGCGACTCCTCGAAGGAGGCCAGATCTTGCTCGCGTAGCCGATCATTGACCGCTCCCGGGAAGTATTCGGCGGTTTCCGCGTCGGCCATGATGGCCAGGATACGCCTGCCATCGATGCGCAGCAGGATGTTGGCCAGCGAGGGATCACCCCAGTAAATGCCGTGTTCGTGGAGTTCGACCATCAGCACGGCGATGGCCGAGAGAATGTGCCGCCGGGTGCGCCTGTCGAGCGGCAGACGGTACAGAAAGGCATGGGGAACCACGCGCAGGGCCAGGCGTGTAATCAAATAGCCCCGGTCGCCGCTCAGGTACGAGCTCAGACCCCCGGGCAGAGAGGCGCGCAGGGCAATGGGAGGTAAAGAGACGGTTATCGATCCTGTCGGCGTCAGAGTCGGGACGCCGCGCTGCCCGGTCTCATGCAGATTGCGCACTTCGCGCTCGGCCATGTGCGGCGAGGTCTCTTTGATCGCGTAACGGATGCCCTCCTGTTCAACGAAAACGACGGGATGACGCGACTCCCCCCGGCGAATGTGCAGCAAGGATACGCCGAGTTCCGGCCACTGCTCCAGCGGGGCGTGCCAGGGCAGCGACTCCAGGCGGCGTTTCTCTTCCTGGCTCATATGAAATTGAATGGTGTCCTTATGCGTGACGATGAGTTGCTCCTTTTTGTTCTGACCACGAGAACGATGGTTTGCTTTTATTCTGACACGGAAACGACCGACCTGTAAATAAACAGCCCCGCTTTTCTCAGAGAGAACCGCACTCAGACTGTTCAGGGCGGTGGTATAATGAAAACGCTTTGTGGAGAAAATGGGGCTGTTCGATCCTGGCAGGTCGCATGGTCCAGGCAGTTTCAGGGGACGCGGATATGATGCATGAGTTCTCTTTCACCAGTTACGCGCAGGACGTGATTTTTGGGGCCGGTGCGCTGGCGCGTCTGGATGGGCACATCGAGCGGATGGGCTGGCGGCGTGTGCTGCTTTGCGCGGGTACTTCGGCGCGGCACACTGGCGTGCTGGCGTCGGTGGAGCGCTTGCTGGGCGAGCGCCTGGTCGCGGTTTATGGGGCGGTGCAGGCGCATGTGCCGGGTTCGCAGGTTGATGAGGCTTTGACTGTCGCGGACGAGCAGCAGGTTGACGCGCTGCTTGGTCTGGGTGGGGGCAGTGCGCTCGGTCTGGCCAAGGCGGTGAGTTTTGCCCTGGAGGAGCGGAGGGGACGCGGACAGGGAGCCGGGCCGCGACAGGCGCGTGTGCCGGTGATTGCCCTCCCAACGACCTATGCCGGCTCGGAGATGACGCCAACGTATGGAGTGACGCGCATTGTGGACGGTCAGGCCCGCAAACTGACGACCAGTGATCCACGCATTGTACCGCGCCTGGTGTGCTATGATCCTCAGCTTACGCTGGCCTTACCGGCCTCTGTGACGGCTGCCACTGGCATTAACGCGCTGGCTCACTGTCTGGAGGCGCTCTATTCACCAGCGCGTAATCCCGTGGCTTCCGCCCTGGCCGTAGCGGGCGTGCGGGCGATAGCGAACGCTCTGCCACGCTGCTACGCGCATGGAACTGACCTGGAGGCGCGGAGTGAGATGCTGGAAGGCGCCTACCTGGCGGGTAGCGCGCTGGCGCATGTGACGATGGCGCTGCATCATGGCCTCTGTCATGTGCTGGGAGGTACGGCTGGTGTCCCGCACGGCATCGCCAATAGCATCATCTTGCCGCATGCCCTGCGCTTTAATCTACCGGCTACCGCCGCGCAACTGGCTCCAGCCGCCGAAGCTATGGGTATTGTGCTGGCTGGCCGCAGCGCCGAGTCCGCCGTTGCCGAGGGCATCGAACGCATCGAAGGATTGATCCAGACCTTGAAGTTGCCCCGGCGTCTGCGCGAGGTCGGCGTCAACGAGGCTGATCTGCCACAACTGGCCGCGCTGGCCTTTCAGAGTCGCACCGTCCATGCTAATCCCAGGCCTGTTGAGAGTGCGGCTCAATTAGAGGCCTTGCTGCGGGCAGCCTGGTAAAGAGAGAGGACATGGCATGACTTTTCCTGATAATTCCGCCGAACGGGCCGGCGCCTCCGAAGCTGGCGGGCAGCTCATGGGACTGTTCTGGGTGCTCAAGCTCGCTTCGCCTCTGCCACCTGCGGTAGAGCCGGGCGTGGCTGCGAGCTTTACCCGCGCGGGAACTGCTGACAGCGCGGACCTGGCGGCTGCTATGGGGCTGGATGATACCGAACCCGTTTTTCGGCGTTTCGCGCGCGGCTGCCAGGCCTCTATCGCGCGCGTTGAGGGACGGCTGGCCAGTTATGGCTGGATCACCTTTGACAGAGAGGATATTGGCTCGCTTGGCCTCAGCGTGCGCCTGCTGCCCGGCGAAGCCTATATCTGGGATTGTGCTACGCTTCTCACCTATCGCGGTCGACATCTCTATCCTGCCCTGCTCTC
>DASZXF010000379.1:0-5800 GCA_035546055.1 Ktedonobacteraceae bacterium | reverse complement strand
CGGATCGGCGATCCGACAACCCTGCGTAAGCTGGCCGCCCTGCTCGATATTCCACTCTGGAGCTTTGGCCTTTCTGAATACGATCCGTTCTATCCCGGCACGCTGCCCGATCTGCATATGCCCATGACACCGGAAACTCCCACCGCTAATACGCCAGCCGGGCAGCGCAACAACAACTATCCAACCCATATCCCATCGACGTATTACGAACGTATGCTGCGAGCGTACTCGCAGGTTGAGCCGCTGCTCTTTTCATGGACCATGTGGAATCTGGGCCTGGCTCAGCTGCACTCGCAAATAAGTCACTCGCGGCACGCAGCCAGCAGTATTACTGTTTTTAAATGCTCGCCGCCCAATCCGCTTGTACGCAGCATGTATGCAATCGCACGGCATGATCTCCATTTGCCCCAGGCAATGAAATTGCGCTTCTATGGACGGGAAGCGCTGGCGGGGCAAACCATCCTGGCCGGCAAAACACTGCTCCAGGCTACCACGTGCGCTGTACCAATCATGCGCCGTAACTGCGTGGGCGCCTGCCTGCTGGTACAGGCGCCGTCTCCACTTGATCCAACCTGTGTTGAGACTATCCAGCATTACGCCAATCTCTTTTCGTTGGCCTTCTCCGATAGCGAATTTTACGCTCCAGAGCACCTGGATTTATGCACTATTCCTGCGGAGATCAAGCAGGATCTGCTCCTGCAAGAATTTGATCTACAGCGCCTGGATCTGGCGGCTCTGAATATCACCGATCCCGACCGCATCCGGCGCGCGGAAGAGCTGATTTTGCACGATATCCTGACGGAGAAACGGGGTGATGTCGATGTCCTGGCAAGATGAGGGAGAAAATCTGTATCAACTCGATCCTGAACATGAAAGCGAATTGATCCGCCTGATTCGGCAATCTCGCTTTATGACCGACGCTCAGGGCGGTCTGTTACCTGAGCGCAAACTTTTACCCGCCAGCAGGGTGATCGATCTGGCCTGTGGTCCTGGCGACTGGGCGCTGGACCTGGCCAGCGAAGGAAGAAATCAGGGCGTTGAAGTTATCGGCATGGATATCAGCCGGCTCATGATAGAATACGCCCGGGCTCAGGCCAGCGCCGCACGAATCGATAATACCCGCTTTCTGGTCGGGGATATTTTAAAGCCCTTGCCTTTCCCAGACGGGCATTTTGATATCATTAACGCTCGTTTCCTGTCGTTTATGCCCGCTTCGGCCTGGCATCCACTGCTGCAAGAGTGCTACCGTGTGCTCAAACCCGGCGGAGTGATCCGCCTGACCGAATCCGAGGCCACCCTGTCCAACAGTCCCGCGTTTGACAAACTCACGCTGATGGTGGTACAGGCGCTGAACAAGGGCGGACGAGGCTTTGCCCACCACGGCCATTTTATCGGCATCACGGCCATGGTACGCTCATTTTTAGAGAGCAACGGTTTTACCGATGTGCAGGAACGCGCGATTCTGCTCAACTATTCCCATGGTCAGCCTGCTCACGAGTTCCAGTATCAAAACTACGTCATTGGCTCCTCTATGATTCTGCCCTTTCTCTTAAAGTATGAAATCACGACTGCCGAGGAGTTTGAGCAGACATACCAACAAATGCGGGAAGAGATGCTAGAGCATTCTTTCTGCGCAGTGTGCTTTATGACGACTACGTGGGGAGAAAAGCCCTGGCACCTCTAAGCGATGATGTGATGCTGGAACCAGGGCGGCATGGGAACACGCCCCGACAACGGCCAGGCGGAACGCGACGAGTCGCGGCAGGCAAATATCTGCCACGAGGGGTACCCCCGAGCATATTCTCCCCTCTCGTCGCGTTTCCACAATACAGACATATGAGGCAAATCCTTCATTTCCCATGGCGTCGGCGCTCTGATGCTGATTTTGCCTCTGCGTCTATGGGCCGCCTGGCGCTCAGGCCTGGAAAATCCTTCCGTTTTACTAATAAAAAGTTAGTTACTTGACAAGTGTACGACCTGATGGTATGCTATCGACATGAAAATTAGTAACTAATAAAAAGTTAGTCAAAGATGAGATCTGGAAACAGAAAGGAAATATATCGATGTCAGTTGCGCTTACCTTGCTGGTTTTGAGGGTTGCCCTCGGTCTGATTGTGGCGGCTCACGGTTCGCAGAAGCTTTTTGGCTGGTTCGGTGGAGGCGGCTTTGCGCGGACGGGCGAATTTATGGCGAAGCAGGGATTTCGACCTGCCTGGCTGTGGGCGCTGCTCGGCGGGCTGGGAGAGTTTGGAGGAGGGGTGTTGCTGGCAGTGGGGCTGTTAAGTCCGCTGGCCGGGGCGGCGGTCTTCGCGACTATGTTGATGGCGGTGTTGAAGTTCCATTGGAGCAAGGGCTTCTGGAGCATGAAAGGCGGCTATGAGTATCCGCTGGTGCTGGCGATCCTGGGTGCGCTGCTGGTTCTGACCGGTCCGGGCACCTACTCGCTGGATGCGCTGTTCGGCTTTGCGCTGGCCACGCCGCTGGTCTGGATTGTACTGGTGCTGGCGGCCCTGGTGGTGCTGATTGGTATTGCGACAAGTCGGCAGGTCGCAGCGAAGCAGGCCACGGCATAAGCCAGGCCGTTTGGCGTGAGAAGAGCAAGAGAGATGCATACCCGTCTCATCCCGGCATGCATCTCTCTTGCTGTGTGTTTTGCCCGGACTAATCGAAGAGGGAGGGAGCCTCGATCAGCGGACTGAGTTTACGCGGGGTGCCGTCACGCTTGAAGAGGAAAGGATTGAGCACGCCGTCTTCGTCGGTGGGCGCGAGGCCAGCTTCCTGGATAAAGCGCGAAGGGACGGCATCGCTGCTGCGATAGCGCAGGATGCAGGAGAGGAAAAGCAGTTGTCGGGCGCGGGTAATGGCGACATAGGCCAGGCGGCGTTCCTCGGCAAGCCCGGAAAGATTGATCGGACCATCATCCTCGATCATGGTATACGAGCGGCGATGAGGGAAAATGCCCTCGGTCAGCCCCATGACGAAGACGACCGGACTCTCCAGCCCCTTGGATTTATGCACAGTCAGGAGGCTGACGCGATCCTGTTTGTTCTTGCTGCTATCCTCGGCCTGCTCTTTGAGCTGGGCCATGCCCTGCAAAAACTGGCGGATGGTATGATAGCGTCCGGCAATCTGTATGAGTTCTTCCAGTTCATCAAAGCGGCTCTCCAGCTTGCCCTCTTCCTGGTGTTTGGGCGCCTCGGCATCATCGTCGGCGTCCTCGCGATGCCTGCTGTCGATATGGCGCAGATGCTGATCATAGGCCAGGGAGCGCAGAAGTTGGACAGCCCTGGCGGGATGATTATGGCAACCCTCCCAGACGCGTTTAATCAGTCCGACAAAATCCTTGAGGCCGGGCTGATACTCAGCGGGCAAAAGGTACGACTGTTCGTCGCAGAACTGGAAGAAAGGACGCCCGCCAGCGTAGGAGGCCAGGGTGCTGTAAAGCGAAGGCGTCAGGCGGTGCGAGGTCTTACCGGTGCGCATGAAGTAGTCCTGCGAGGGAATGTTCGCCACCGCGCGGAAGGCCGCGTTCTGCTCTCCGCACACAATCGGAGTAAAGACTTCATCCCATTTGCGCGGACTGGCCCCGTTGCGCTCCTGCAGATATTCCCGGTGAAGGCGTTCACCATCGACCAGGGCCAGGAAGGCCAGCATATCACGCGTGGTGCGGCGTTTGAAGAACGAGGAGCCGCCGAGGGTACGATAGGGCACTGAGGCGTGGGCCAGGGCCATTTCAAGCGAAGCCAGGTGATGATTGGTGCGCGAGAGCACGAAGATATCGCGATAGGAAAGGCCTTCGCCGGCCATTTTCCACTGGCGCACCAGTTCCGCGATGCGGCTGGCAATGCCCTCGGCTTCGGCCTCCTGGTCGTCATAGGCGGTGACTATGACTGGCGCGCCAGCGGGCAGGGTGGGTTTGAGTTGCTTTTCAAAGCCCGGTGTGACATCGTTGTGCGCGATGAGTTGATTGGCGGCCTGCAAGATCTGCGGCGTGGAGCGGTAATTTTCTTCGATAGGGTAGATTTTCCCCTGTGGATACATGCTGCGAAAAGAGAGAATCGAGGCCTCGGGACTGGCGCCGCGAAACTGGTAGATGGCCTGGTCAGGATCGCCCACGACCACGACATTCTGGCGCGGCGCGGCCAGGTATTGCACCAGGCGATACTGCGAAGGATTGGTATCCTGCGTTTCGTCAATCTGAAGGTACTGATAACGCCCCTGCCAGTTCTTGCGGAAGGTCGGACTGCTCTCCAGCAGACCCAGGGGCACATAGATCAGATCCGAGAGATCGTAGAGCTTCTCTTTGTGCTTGGTCTGCTCGTAGCGCACAAAAAATTCCTGGTAGCGTTCGGCCAGCTTGTGCTCAATGCTCAAATACTGGCGAAAAAACTCGGCGGACTGCTCCGCCTTCACCTGCTCCTCCTTGGCGCGGTCAATAGCGCCCAGGACGGTCAGGATATCAATATCCCAGTTCATGCCGCGCGAGCGATTGCTGCTCCAGGGACGAATGATATCCTCGGCCAGCCACTGACGCGGCTCCCCACTGATGAGACGCTGATTGAGTTGCTGGGGCGTCCACTGGAGCTTCTCGCGCAGCATATGATGGCCCAGACCGTGAAAGGTCACAACTCGCAGTCCTTTCACGTCCTTCGCGGCATAGCCACGAGCCTTGAGGGCTTTGAGAGCGCGTTTCTCCATCTCGTCGGCGGCGGCGCGCGTAAAGGTCACGCAGAGAATTTTTTCAGGAGCAACCTGCTCCTCGGCGATTAAACGCACCAGACGCTGCACCAGAATAGCGGTCTTGCCTGTGCCAGCGGCAGCGATAAAAGCGGCAGGCCCATCTGTATGAGCGATGGCCGCCGCCTGCTGTGGATTAGCGCGAAACTGGAGAGTGTCAGTCTTTGCTGTCTGTTTAGGGCGCTGAGTAGGCATCCTCTCTTCTCTTCCTCACAACTTTTTGTTTTTTTGTTCTAAATAATCTGGCTTTTACTATACCATGACGCCCGTCACATTGGCAACCAGCATAGGACGACCCGCGCTGCGCGCTTAGCGCATGGCCAGGGGCAGGGTGAACCAGAACGTGGAGCCTTTGCCGGTGGTGCTCTCGACGCCGGAGCGGCCTCCGTGGAGCTGGACTAAGGCCTGATTGATGTACAGACCCAGGCCCAGACCGCCGGTCTGGCGGGTGTAATCCACGAAGCTACCAACCTGGCGAAAGCGGTCCCAGATGTACTCCAGAGCCTCCGGGGCAATGCCGGGGCCGGCGTCTTTGACCCAGACATAGGCGTTGTCGCCCGTCTGCCTTAAACCAACCTTGATGGGTTTATCTGCGGGGGAATATTTGAGCGCGTTCGAGAGATAATTGGTCACAACCTGGCCAATGCGCACGCTATCAGCCATAACCGGTATCTCAGGCTGCTCTGGTAATTCCAGGCTGATCTCGCGCCCTTCCTCACTGGCCTGGACATCATTGACGGCTTCGCTGACGATCTGGACGAGATTGCCCGGCTCAAGTACGACACGCAGTTGCTCGGATTGAATGCGGCTGGCGTCCAGCAGATCGTTGATCAGCCGGCTTTCAACGTTAATCTGGCGCAGGGCGCGCTCGTTCCATTGCGCCAGGTTCTCAAAAAGCTGAGCATCCTCCCCGCTCAGCTTTTCTCTGTTTTCCTCAAAAAAATGCTGGAGGCGGCGCCGGGCCAGTTGTAGATTACCTTTGATGGAGGTCAGGGGCGTGCGCAGTTCATGGCTGGCCATGCTGATAAACTCATCTTTTTTCCGTTCCAGCTCATAGCGTTCC
>DASZXF010000378.1:0-8672 GCA_035546055.1 Ktedonobacteraceae bacterium | reverse complement strand
TCCTGTAAAAGGAACTGGTCTATTTAACAATCACCGTCAGATCCATCCCAGGGTGGACAGTGCAGTAGATGTGATAGGTTCCGGCGGTAGTGAAAGGTCCGATATCCACGCTGGGGCCGCTCAAAGCCAGATCCTTCAGCGCAGGAGCCCCGGAAGGAGTCTGCTTTTGCGCCGTCGAGCCCTGCCACTGTCCATAATCAAAAATGTGATAGGACGTTTGATCCTGGACAAGTTTCAGCGTGCTGCCCTTGGTCAGCGTAATGCACGTCTGTTCAAAAGAACTGGTCCCTGTTTTGACAGTATCTCCGCTGGGACAGGAACTGCTACTACCCGATGACGATGAAGACCCGCTGCTCGAACTGCCACCAGTGCCGGCAGTGCCCGGGCGAGAGCAGGCCATCAGCAGCATACTGCCGAGAGCAAACGCCGCGAGAAGCAGAGCCAGTGTTCGCAAATGCTTCTTAGTCATAAGACAAAAACCTCTCAAATGGTATAGTTTGAAATATGCCTTATTCCCACCAGGAAACGCCACACCTCTCCATGGAGCCAGAGAAATACATGCAACAGGTTATGCAGGTAGCATTTTACCCTTTGCCAGGTGGGTGGTACACGTTGGCGGTGAAAATCAGCTTTTCACCTCTATCATCACATACTATAAGGCGCCTGGCAAGCTTCTGTGAATAAGGTATCCACCCGATTTTCCCTCAAGTAGATACCTGATCTGCGATATATTCGCGCCCCTCGTCATGCGCGTGCATTGCTCAGGGCTCTGCAGTTTTTGAAGATTAAAAGTATATAAGATTTTGCCACCTGTTTCTAAGAAAGGTTAAATTTTTCTATTGTTGCGCTTTTTATATTGATTATCGCATGTATTTAGCGTATGCTAGGTAGGTGGTTGTGATGAGGAAGAAGGGGGGAGAGAGCCGGAGTTGTTCCGGCTCCGTGTTTGTGTGCAGGAAAGGAGAAGATGACATGGATCAAAAGATGGTAGAGCATCATGCGTCAGTGACAGTCGATGCGCCAATCCATCAGGTGTACAGCCTCTTCAGCCACTTTAACGACTTCCCGAAATTCATGAGTTTTGTCAAAGAAGTGACCTATTATGACGATCAGCGCAGCCATTGGGTAGCCGATGTTGCGGGCCGCCATGAGTGGGATGCCGTGAACGAGGATTGGATACCTGATCGTCAGATAGGCTGGCGTTCTTCCAGCGGCCTCAAGAACACAGGGCGAGTTGTGTTCCAGCCCACCAGCGCCCAGCAGACCCATCTCGATGTCTATGTCGATTACGAGCCGCCGGCTGGCTTTTTTGGCAACGTCGGCGAGCACCTGGGCGTGGGCAAACATTTTGAGGATGCTCTACAGAAAGACCTGAACCATTTTGCCACCATGGTTCACCAGGCTCCGGCGGGCGCCCTTGATCCCACCTCGTCGAATTACCTCTTCCACTCGGAGAGCGCGGCAGCGCGCGGAACAACCACCGAGCGCCAGGACGCCACCATGAGAGAGCAGTCGACCAGGGCAAAGGAGCGCGGCACTACCACGCAGGGCCAGGGCGCAACCTCTTATAGTCAGGGATATTCTACTCCGGCTGGCACAGGTCCATCATCCGGGCCGGGTTATGTGTCCCCCATCGGCGCGGGTCCGTCCGCTGGTCAGGACTATGTGTCTCCCGCAGGAACAGGAACGCCGGCTGGCCAGGGCTATGCTTCTCCCGCCGGTTCGGGTATTCCTGCGCGCGAAGGGACAGTGCCGCCTGAGAAGCCAACCCTTGATAAGGATATCATCAATGAACCGGCCAGTGCTGCGCCTCAGCGGAACGCAGGCACGCCACCGGGGTATGTGCCTGAAAATGAAGAGAACTTACCGCCGGAACAGATTCCGCGCTGGGAAAGCCCGGAGGGGAATCAGCCACGTCCATAGCATGGCTTATGCGCAGCGTTCAAGTACGCCAGGTCAGGTAGAGGAACTTGCTCTGCCTGGCCTGATTTTTTTTCTGTCTGGCCATCTATTTCAAATGGCAAACAGACAAAAAAATGAACGGATTCCCCTGATTCTGGCGCGAAGCGAACTGCGCGAACGCTTCCCGCCTTTGATCTGGATTTAGTGTTCAGCTTGACACCATCTGAAACGCCATGTTATACTTTGGGTGTCCACAAAGGACTGATCCAGGGAGGAAAGAGACCCTGGCATCAACCAGGCGAGAGGCCTCGCATTGGCATCCGAAAGGAGATTTTATGAAACCAATGAAGAAACCGATACGCCTTCTGGGGATGGTATTTCAGATTGACTAGGAGTGCTCGTAAAGACGAGCACATGGACCCTCTGGCCCCCCAGTCAGTACCCGGAATACCGAAGCTAGCGACAGAAGTTACTGCATAGCCGGTTTTTATACCGATAGACTGTATCGCAGGTTGGCGGGAGGATGCAGAGGAAAGCAGCAGGGGCATGTCTTAATGCCCCAACCTTTTTCCTGACTGTAGATCTCGGTTGAACGTGACACGGGAGTTGTGCAGAAAAAAGAAAAATCGGGAGAAGATCCAGATGTCTCATTCCTGGATCTTCTCTTCGTTTTTGGGGATATTGCTTTGTTTTATTCTTTGCCGGGAGTGTGGCCGCGTTCGTGGGCCAGGCGGGCCAGTTTTTGCGGGCTGGCGTAGAATTCGACATAGCCGCAACTGGTGCAGTAGAGGGCGGAGAGTTCCGCTGACGGTCGCAGGCCGAGTTCGCTGCCATCGGCTAAAAAGCGGACGCCGCCGCATTTGGGGCAGGGTTCCGGCTGGATCTGTGGCGATTGCATACCCTGTATACCTCCTCTGAGGACGATGCTCGTAAAAGCGAGCGGGTTTTGTCCTCACTGTCTTGCTTTCCAGATATCCCTGGCAGCAGGTTGCTGGTGCTCTGTCAGGCTATTCCTCGTCGAGAGAGAGGATGGCCATGAAAGCATCCTGCGGAATTTCCACGCTGCCGACCATTTTCATACGTTTTTTGCCCTCTTTCTGTTTCTCCAGCAGCTTGCGTTTGCGCGAAACGTCGCCGCCGTAACACTTGGCGAGCACATCTTTACGCATAGCTTTGACGGTTTCGCGGGCGATCACTCGCGAGCCGATGGCGGCCTGGATGGGCACTTCAAAGAGCTGGCGTGGGATCAGTTTGCGCAGGCGCTCGGTCAGGCTGCGACCCTGGGTATAGGCCTTATCGCGGTGCAGGATCAGCGAGAGGGCGTCCACCGGCACGCCGTTGACCAGGATATCCAGCTTCACCAGATCGGCGGCCTGGTAGCCGCCATACGAGTAGTCCAGCGAAGCATATCCCTGGGTGCGCGATTTCAACTGATCGTAGAAGTCCGTAATCAGTTCGGCCAGAGGGATCGTGTATGTCATCAGCACGCGCTCGGCCTCGATGTACTTCATTTCCTTGAAGTTGCCGCGCCGCGTGGTCACCAGATCCATAATCGTGCCGATGTAGCGCGAGGGCGTGAAGATCGAGATATCCATAATCGGCTCCTCAATCCTCTCAATTGTGCCGGGATCGGGCATTTCGGACGGATTGTCGATTCTCAGCGTCTCGCCGCTATCTTTGGTGACATAATATTCGACGCTGGGCGCCGTGGCCAGAATGTCCAGGTTGTACTCGCGCTCGATGCGTTCCTGTATAATTTCCATATGCAGCAGACCCAGAAAGCCGCAGCGGAAACCAAAGCCCAGCGCGTTCGAGGTTTCCGGCTCGTAGAGAAGCGCGGCGTCATTGAGTTGCAGGCGATCCAGGGCATCGCGCAGCAGGGGATAATCGTTGCCCTCCACCGGATAAATGCCGGCGAAGACCATCGGCTTGGCCGGCTTATAGCCGGGCAGCGGCTCGATGCCCGCCAGCGCCGAGGGGACAGTAATCGTATCACCCACGCGGCAATCTTTGACATTCTTAAAGCCAGTCGCGATATAGCCCACCTCGCCGGTAGTCAGCGCTCCGGCGGAGATCAGGCGCGGCTGAAAGTAGCCGGCCTCCAGAATCTCGGTGGTGCTGTTCGTCGCCATCATCACCACCTTCTCACTCTCGCGCAACTCGCCATCGACCATGCGCACATAGGCAATCACGCCTTTATACGAATCGTAATGCGAGTCAAAGACCAGCGCGCGTGGAGGAGCCTGAACCTCGCCTTTGGGTGGGGGAATATGTTTGATAATGGCTTCCAGAATATCCTGTGTACCGATTCCCTCCTTGGCCGAGGCCAGAATGCACTCCTCCTGTGGCAGGCCAATCACCTCTTCCACCTCCTGCATCACGCGTTCGGGTTCAGCGCTGGGCAGATCGATCTTATTAATCACCGGAATGATAGTCAGATCGGCCTCGATGGCCAGATAGAGATTGGCCAGCGTCTGAGCTTCAACTCCCTGAGTCGCGTCGATGACCAGCAGCGCGCCCTCGCACGCCGCCAGGCTGCGCGAAACCTCGTAGGTGAAATCCACATGTCCGGGGGTATCGATCAGATTCAGTTCATAGGTTTCGCCATTGAGCGCCGTATAGAGCATACGCACAGCCTGAGCTTTAATCGTAATGCCCTTTTCGCGTTCCAGTTCCATCTGGTCCAGCGTCTGCTCCAGCAGTTCGCGTTTAGAGACCGTCCCCGTAAATTCGAGCAGGCGGTCAGCCAGGGTAGACTTGCCGTGATCGATATGCGCGATAATACAAAAATTGCGAATATGTGCTTGATCGGTCATTCTATGATTCCTCCGCACAACACCTCATCACCGTCCTCGCCGCCATAGAAGACGGCAGCCTGTCCTGGCGTGATGGCTCGCTGTGGGCATGAAAATGTCACCTGGACATGTTGATCGTCCAGGGGAGTTACCAGGGCTTCCTGTTCGGGCGCCTTGTAGCGAATGCGCACGCGGGCGCTAAAGGGTTCTGCTGGCGTAACGCCACTGACAAAATGCATCTTGCCAACCACGCACGTTGAGCGCAAGAGCGCCTCAGCCGGTCCCACCACCAGCGCATTTTGCTCAGAATCGATGCGCAGGACATGCAGCGGCTCAGGCGAGGTCAGACCCAGACCTTTGCGCTGGCCGATGGTATAGTAAGCCAGGCCGCGATGGCGTCCCAGGAGTTCACCCGCCTGGTTGTAGATCGGGCCGGGGCGCGGAATCTGGATCACGCCCCCGCGAGTTGCGCCGGCGGCCACCGGCACACGCTCAACTCCCTCTTCCTCCTCTCCATCTTCCTGGTACGCAGCGTAGCGGTCAATAAAGCCGCGATAGTCATTGTGAGCCACAAAGCAGATCTCCTGGCTCTCCGGCTTACTGGCCACAGTCAAACCCCGTTCCGCCGCCATCGCGCGCACCTGGGGCTTGGTATACTCGCCCAGCGGGAAGCACGCGTGCGCCAGTTGCTCCTGATTGAGCACATGCAGAACATAGGACTGATCCTTCCCGGCATCGAGTCCGCGCCGCAGACGCCGCTTGCCCGTCAGTGGATGGTCATCCACGCGCACATAATGGCCGGTCGCCAGGTAATCGGCATCCAGGGCCAGCGCGCGATTCAGCAGCAGGGTAAAGCGAATATGGCGATTGCAGGTCAGGCAGGGATTGGGCGTGCGCCCGGCCACGTACTCCTGATAGAAGAGATCGACCACATTTTCCTTAAATTCCTGCTCCACATTGACCAGATAAAAAGGAATATCCAGTTTCCGCGCCACCCGCCGCGCATCGTCCACTGCCTCCAGGGAGCAGCATTTATTCTGTACCACGCGTTCCAGCCCGTCATCCTCAATCATGCCGGGTTCCGACCACAGGCGCAGCATAATGCCAATCACCTCATGTCCCTGTTCTTTCAGTAATGCGGCGGCCACTGAACTGTCCACGCCGCCGCTCATTGCGACGACTATTCGCGCCATGTTTTTCCTCTTTTGTTCTTCTTGCTTGAATGTGTCTCTACCAGTATAGAAAAAAGGACTAGCCGTCCGGGCTAGCCTGTGGACCATGTACATGTTTGAGAGTAGATATGTGATGCCCTGTTCTGCCACGTCAACCATAGCACAGACGGCCTATGTTGTCAAATTATTGAGGGCATAAGACAGTCAGCAAATCTCCCACTCACTCGACGGGGGACTGTCATTCGTGTATAATGGAGGCCAATCAGATCAAAGGCTCGCAATCATTCAGGTATTTCGTGGATAAGTGAGCGAGACAAGCCGGAGTTCATAAGCGTTTCAACCGTACTAGGATCGCTTCTATTCTTAAAAGAGCAGCCCGAAGCAGCGCATAGAGAAGAACTGCCGGGCGGGGAGTTATGTAACCATGCCAAAGAAGACCGCGTATTCGCGAAGTGGGGCGCCGCGCAGTAAAGCGAAGCAGAAAAGCTTTGAACTGGTGCGTCCAGCTTCAGACGACAGGGAGCTGGATGCTCCGGCTGAGAGCATCGAAGAAGAGAGCTCCACAGAGGAAGTTATTGAAATAACCTCCTCCAGTGTGAGCGCCGAAGAGGAAGAAGAAGAGGAAGCGCTTGAGAAGGTCAGTGAGGTCAAAGCCAGGAGTGGAAAGAGCGCCGCAGGCAAAGCTGCCACGGCTGTCAGTGTCGCTCCCGCCCCGACCGGCACCAGCACCAGCACTGCGCCCAAAAGTGCCGCCGCGCGTCTGGCGGAGCGCAAGCAGGCCCAGAAGCAGCGCGCCTCAGCCAGTCTTATCTCCGTCGAACACTACAACTATGTGCGTAGAGACCTCATCTTTATTCTGATTCTGGCCATCATTATGTTCGGCGTCATTATTGCTCTGCACTTTATCCTGGGGAGCTAGTACACCCGGCCATGCATAACAAAAGAAGCACTGCTCAAATGAAGAGGGGTCAGTGCTTCTTTTCGTTTGTGTTACAGCGGGTAATCTGTTCCCGGATTTCAGAGCCAGAAAAAAGAATGCCCGGTTTCGTTAGTGAGACAACGGGCCGGTGCCCAGGCCCGTTGGAATGCCATGGCGATAGGCTGCCGGGATCGTCACCCCAAGGACGCGTTGCATGGCCATAGTGTGGCTACAATCTCCCCAATCGTGGAAGAAACGACAGGTGCAACTCCACTCACCATCGTTGTAATGGGTCGTGTGGACATCGTTTTCACCCCGGAACGTTGCCTCAAAGCGAGTAAACTGAATGCGTTCGGGTTCTTCGGCGTAGCGTTTCGCTTTAGCGATCTTGTTGATCATGCTTGAATTCACTGTCGATACTCCTTGATATCTAGAAAACCACTCCGCGACCACAATGTATGAGGCGAACGCAAAATGCGTGCTTGCTATGGGAAGGCGAGCGGTCGTGTGCTCGCCAGCTAGCCTGTGTGTTCCTCCTGCACTCCTTTCATCCAGATGAAGCGCCTGCCCTCTACAGGCACCTGGCTCATTCAGGAATAAATGGTATAAGCCCTGCCACGGTTTGCGTATGTTGCTCAATAAAACAAAAAAACACCAGAAAGCAACCTGCTCCTAGTGTTTTCGATATGCCGTTACGCGCTCCGTCGCCAGTTCGAGCGACACTGCCCGGTCAGATGTTGACGCTAAATCCATAGACACTTCCCCCCAATGGAATGAGTTTATGTCCGCTAGATTTTCTGTGATTGAATGGACTTAGTATACCACATCCCGCCCCAAAAATCTACCATTGGAACTAATATTCAATGAATTCGATACATTGAGTAAAGGCGGGGATAAAGTGTTGGGCAATTCACAGCGCCGCTATGGTTTGTTTCATTGTTGGCTTTCCCGGTGGGCAGGTATACTTTTCTCAGGAAGTGCCAGTGAATACGCTATTTCTTGTAATGTAGCTTCTGCTGAATATGTATTCTCTGATTCTGCTACGACTATGTATGTATTCGTGGAGGTTTTCTGTGAAAGAGATGTCTCGCAGTCATAGAAAGATTCTGTTGCGCCTGGCGGTGGGCGTGGCGTTGCTGAGTATGTTATTGAGTGCCTGTACCACGTCCGGCAATGCTCCTGTGGCCGGCGTTTCGTCAGTGCAACCGGGCCAGGGCGTTACCCCGCTGCCTGCCGGGGGACCGCGTGTGGTGAGTGACAGGCCGGCGGCGGTTGAGAAGCTGGTGCAGGGTACCCCTCTGGCGGGCGACCAGAAATTGACGCTGACCTTTTACCTGACGTATAACGATGCGGCGATGGAGCAGCGGGTGGCGCAGATCTATACGCCGGGTTCTCCGTTTTATCAGCACTATCTCAGCCCTGAGCAGATTGCTCAGCAGTTCGCGGAGTCTGACGCGCAGTTAAACACGGTGAAAAGCTGGCTGACGGGGCATGGCTACAGCATTCTTGCGCTTGATCCGCTGCGCTCGTCGCTGGCGGTCCAGGCGACGGTGGCGGCGATCAATCAGAGCCTGGGTGTGCAGATGCAATCATTCACGGCCTTTGATCGCACCTTTTATATGCCGAAGGGAGCGCCGACCTTGAGCGGCGAGGTGGCGGGCCTGGTGCAGTCGGTGGTTGGTCTGAACAATTTTGCTTTGCCTGTCTTCAAGCCGCCCTTTGCCGGTGCGCGTGGGGCGCTGATCGCGCAGGGGGGAGCGAATTGTAGCGGATATGGCGCGAAGTTGAATCTGACGCGTGATCGTCTGGCGGCGGTGTATCAGAACAAGACCCTGTATCAGCAGGGATATCAGGGGCAGAAGATGACCATCGGCGTGGCCGAGT
>DASZXF010000377.1:0-4273 GCA_035546055.1 Ktedonobacteraceae bacterium | reverse complement strand
ACCTCATCCTTTCCCCTGGAGTGGGGAAGGGGAAACGCGCGCTGGAAAAGTGGGGATGCTGATAAGCGAAGAATCAAAGATGGCTCATAAAGATGAGGGGATATGTTATGCGTGTTCGACCTTTTTTCTGGTTTATGCTGGTCGCGGTCTGCCTGGGCGTACTGACCTTCGCCGCGAACATGCCGGTTGTTCGCGTGGTTCCGCTCATAGCGCACATCGAACAGGTTTCGACCTCGAATCCCAGCAACGCCGAGGTACGCCTGCGCCTGACTGATACCGAGGGTATGCCAGTTGACCAGGCCCGCGTCACCCCGCAGGCCTCCATGCCCAATATGGCCATGGAGCCGCAAAGCGCGAATGTGCAGGCGCTCGGCCAGGGACTCTACCTGGCCAGTATCAGTTTTTCCATGGCCGGCGCCTGGAAAATCGATATAACTGCATACGCAGATGGTTTTACCACGACCAATCAATCTATTGTCATCGACGTAGTTTGACGAAAGATCTTCTCCTGTGCTTATACTAAGAAAGTAGCAGTCAATTACTTTCGTATAGGAGGACCAGGCAGATTTGCTGACACAACTGGCTCTCCGTAAAAAGACAGGAATGGAGAAAGCCCCTCTATGCTCGATTTCAGCGTGGTGAAGAGTGGCTCTCAGACCTTCGCGGATCTGGCCGCTGGTCTGACAAAAGCCGACCTCTATCGACTGACCGACGAAATGATCGATACAATGCAAGAAATTGTCGCGGACGCGGTGGACGCGGACGTGACATTTGTGCCTTCCGACCCGGAGGCCAACGACACCTTTGGCAAGCCGGAGGAGGCCAATCTGGCCTGGACGCTCGGCCATGTGATTGTCCATGCCACGGCCTCTTCGGAGGAAGCGGCGGCTCTGGCGCTGGTGCTGGCGCGCGGCCTGCCGGTGGAAGGGCGTTCGCGCTATGAAGTGTACTGGGAAACGGTCACGACCGTCGCTCAGGTGCGCCATCGCCTGGAGGAAAGCCGGCGCATGCGCAAGGCCATGCTCGATGCCTGGCCCGACGAGCCGCACCTGGACGTAACCTACGCGCCTTTCCCTCGCGCAGGTGAAATCAACGCCGTTGCCCGCTTCATCCTGGGCCTCTACCACGACACCGACCACCTCGGCCAGTTGCGCGAAATCATGCGCCAGGGCCGCGAACTCAATCCCCGCGCCTGAGCTTTTTTCGCCAGGGTGATAGCATGATGGGTTTTTGCGACGTGACGGCAGGCTGCTGTCACGCCACAAAAACCCATCATGCTATCACCCTGGCGACGGAATATGGATGCCACGCGTTACCGGTTTCGCGGGGCGCGGTGAGAATACTTCTTTAATTGACGCCTGTGCCCGCGAGTGATAGAGTATGGTGATGAAAGAGACGCATGGCCTTTATTTATGAGAAACGAACTTCTGGACTGGTTCGCGCGCGAGGGGCTGTTGCTCCAGAACGTCTCCGCGTCCCCCGACCTGGACGACCCGGAGGTGAAGGTGGTAGTACGCGCGCCGATCATTGCTTTGAGCCGCCACCATAACGATTTTCGCGAATGCCTGGACCCGCTGGCCTTCGGCTATCCTGAAGGCTGCCTGGAGATGATGAACCTCGACGATTTCAACCAGTTTGTCTATCAATGGTTCGAGCGGGCCGTGGAAGCGGGCATGGGGCGCTGTTTTGTCTGCGATAAGCCGCTGACGACGGACGGTGAGAAGCCGTGGGACGCGGTGTTTGTGAGGAAAGACTGGTTTTGCTGGCTGCTGGTGCATTTCGACTGTAAACGCTACCTCGCGCGCGATCTCAAGGGACGCAATCCTTTCGAGGTGTCACCTCAACAGCCAGAATTTTTTGATCTGCGTTTAGCATAGAGGATCGCTGGTATGGATAAAAATCAAGTCGCGAATCTGCTGGAGCAGGTGGCTACCCTGCTTGAATTGAAAGAGGGCAGCAATGCCTTTGAGGTGCGGGCTTACGAGAACGCAGCCCGCTCGGTGAGCGGACTGGAGGGGGATATCGAGGAGTTGACGCGCACCGGCAAGCTCAAGGGCACGCCGGGCCTGGGTGCGACAATGATTAAGCGCATCGAGGAGCTGGTCACGACTGGCAAGCTGGAGTTTTACGACCAGTTGTTGCGCGAGACGCCGCCGGTCAAGCTGGAGATGTCGCGCATTCCGGGGGTCGGTCCCAAAAAGGTCAATGCCATCTACAGCCATCTGCACGTCAATTCGATGGCCGAGCTGATTCAGGCCTGCCAGGATCACAAGGTCGCGGCTCTGCCCGGTTTTGGCAAAAAGACCGAAGAGAAGATCTTGCAGGGCATCAGCTTTCTCTCACAGCACGCCGACCGCCATCTCTATGCCGAGGCCGAGGAACAGGCCCAGGCCATTCAGCAGGCGCTGGCGCAGGTGCCGGGCGTGGTGCGTATGCAGATTGCGGGCAGTCTGCGGCGCAAGCGTGAGACGGTCAAGGATATCGATATGGTTATGAGCGTGGCCGATGATGCACCCGAAAGTGTGCGCGCGAACATCATGGATGTCTTTACCTCGCAGCCCGGCGTGCAGGCCATTACGGGCAAAGGTCCAACCAAGTCCAGCGTTGTTCTGGCTAACGGCATCAACATGGACCTGCGCGTGGTGGGCGATAGCCAGTTCCCCTACACCCTGCACCATTTCACCGGCTCAAAAGAACATCATATTCCCCTGCGCCGCCGCGCGTTGAGCATGAATATGACCATCAATGACTATGGCCTCTTTCGCGGCAAGGAGCCGGCACCCGAAAATCTGGTACCGTGCAGCAACGAGCAGGAGATTTACGCCGCGCTGGGCCTGGACTATATCGAGCCGGAACTGCGCGAGGATACCGGCGAAATCGAGGCCGCCGAGCGCCACCAGTTGCCGCGCCTGGTCGAGACGAGCGACCTCAAAGGCGTATTGCACGCTCACTCGACCTGGAGCGATGGCCACAATTCGATCCGCGAAATGGTCGAGGCGGCTTTGCAGCGCGGCTTTACCTATATCGGCATCACCGATCACAGCAAGGTCGCGGCCTACGCCGGCGGTTTGAACGAGGACGCTTTGAAACGCCAGGGCGAGGAGATCGACAAACTGCAAGAGGAGTATAAAGGGCGGATTCGCATCTTCAAGGGAACCGAGTGCGATATCCTGCGCGATGGCTCGCTGGACTTCTCGGACGCGGCGCTGGCTACGCTGGACTTTGTAGTGGCCTCGATTCACAGCCAGTTTTCGCTCTCTTTCAAGGAGCAGACCGAGCGGATGCTGCGTGCCATCGCCAATCCCTATGTTGACATCATCGGCCATCCCACCGGGCGTTTGCTGCTCAACCGCGAGGGCTATCCGCTGGACCAGGACGCCATGATCGAGGCTGCCGCCGCGCATGGCGTGTGCATCGAGATCAACGCCCACCCCTCACGTCTCGACCTGGACTGGCACTACCTCAAACGCGCGCGCGACAAAGGCATTAAAATTCCCATCAATCCCGATGCTCATTCAGTATCCGGCATCGATGTTATGCGCTATGGCGTCAACATCGCTCGCAAAGGCTGGCTCGGTCCTGGCGATGTGCTCAACACTCTCACAGCCGAGGAGATCGAGGTCTTTTTCAAAAACCGGCGCAAAAATCTGTAGCGCCATGCCGCGGATAAGCTTCCTCTCAAAGAGAGCTTTACCTTTCAGGGGATCATAGCCAGAGTGGTCAATTGCTTTGCTCGCGCTGCGCGAAAGGCAGTTTTTCTCTCCGCTGGTGGCTTGACAGCAATGGATAAGATAATGGCAGAAGCATGGTGTGCCAGCATGCCCCAGGGTGTCTATTTTTGCCAGGGATGTTGATGCTGGCCGGAGAAACTGAGAGGGGAGAGCTTTCTATGGAAGAAGAACAGCGCAGAGAGAAAAGTTCAGTCGGTACGGTCAGCGAAACTGCCGATCTGCCGTCAACGGGCGAGGAGACGCCATTTCGCCCGATTACACGCTCAGAGAGGCGCAACCTCTGGCTGCGTGAGTACGAGACGCAGGATTTCGCCCTGCAAATGTGGGTGGATCTGGTCGAGAAGCACGATCTGGAGTTGGAAGTGATGCTCCAGATGCATGGCCTGCTGGTCTTTGGGGTGCTGATCAGCACCCTGCGTTATGCGCAATACTACATCGATTTAAACGAGGAACTGCACCGGGCCAGCGAGCCGGAGACCGCCGACCTTTTGCGGGAGTATTACACAGCCCTGGTGCCGCCCAGTGAGCAGCCGGAGATCGGT
>DASZXF010000376.1:0-5810 GCA_035546055.1 Ktedonobacteraceae bacterium | reverse complement strand
CTGCGCGGCGATTAATGCCTGCCTGGCATTCGTCCCATCCACTCTGGTCGATGCCCATGTGACACTCAGCACCTGAGCTGCTTCTCCCTGGGAAGCATTCACGATCTCCCCCATTGGTTTATCAGTCGCATCCAGAATATTTTGAATGCCTGTGGCATAGGTTCCAAGATGCGTTGCCAGGTCGCCAAGTGTGGTGATGCACCAGTTGAACGTCTGATCGAAGTCATCGGGGACAGCAGGAGCGCTGAAAACCATATTCGGTGCGTTTAAAGGATCTGTGGTAATCATTGTGTTATATCCAAATATTTATTATTTAGATCTGATTCATTATATATGATGGGTGTTGTAGCTATGGGTAAAGTCTTGCGAGCCTGATCAAACGTCAGAGGAGGAATGCCTAACCCGGCGTTCTGAGCAGGGGTTGCTGGTGGTGGCGTGACCGGAGACTGCGAGACGCTGTAGTCAGCAAGCTGTGCATCCAGACCCTGCAGGGTTGTCGTCAACTGGCTATCGGTATTCGCGAAAGCAGTAGCGGCCACGGTGAGTCCCTGGGACACAACTTGCAGGTCGGTTGCAAAGCAGGCCAGCACAGTCTGTAGATTGGAGCCAAGATAGGAGAGCGCGCCGATAAATTGATTGACTCCGGCAGATCCATTTGCCCCATCCAGGAAAGTCAGAGGCTTCAGAGCATCCATGGTGACTTCAATTTTCTCCATGGTTACCGGCAGAACAGCGGTAGCCTCATTGCCGCCCATAGATGTCGGAGCAGCGCCGTCATCCCACACGTCAGGGCTTACCTGTATAATCTGTCCTGACGGCGAGGTAACCGATGGTGGCACATGTGGCTCGTTTGACGGATCAAACGATGGATCTAAACGATGAGGTGTTGCCTGCCGTTCAGGGGGCTGTCCTGTACTTTGGGAGCCGGATGATGGTGGGCTAAGAGGCATGATCAAAATCTCCTTCAGGTGATAAAGATTGGTCTTCCCGCTCACGTCGGGGTTATTTTGTGGTGCCGGCGTTGAACTGTTGCCGCGTCTGCTCTGCGTGCCCGGCGTTGCCCAGGGCAACTGACAGATTGGTAAGCAGGAGCACGCTCAGGGGTGAAAAGAGCTGTGGAACCTCGTTATAGAGGGCGCGCACACGCCGCAGACAGGTCTCGGCCTCGACGAAGCGCTGGCGGGCCAGGCAGATCTGGCCCAGGGCCAGCAGCCCATCTGCCAGGTCTGCGTGTTCAGATCCACTTTCCTCTTCCCTGGCCGCCAACATCCGTCGCAGGAGTTCCTCTGCTTCCTCCAGCCTGCCCAGGCGCACGCAGAGCGCGGCCAGCTCATCCAGGCAGGTCCATGTCATCGCATGTTTATCTCCCAGAGAGCGTTCGTAGATAGAGAGCGCGTGTCGGTAGAAGCGCTCGGCCTGCTCCCACTCTTCCTGAGCCAGGGCGACAAACGCTAGTTTTTGCAGAGCCTGCGCGGTGTCGGGCGAGTCCCTGCCCAGCGCCTGTTCACGTACCCCGCGCAGGCGATCCAGATACATCCTGGCCTGCCCGTAACGCTGGCGAGAAAGGGCGATCAGGGCCATTTTCTCTAATGCGGTATCCAGTTTGAGATCCTCAGGCTTTTCGGCTCGCTGGTAGAGGCCAAGCGTGTACTGGAACTGCGCCTCGGCCTCGTCGAGACGCCCCTGTTCTAGATAGAGCGTTCCCAGCCCGCTCAGACACGGAACCAGGTCGAGATGTTCGGGACCCTGGCAGCGCTCTCTAATGGCGAGCGACTGTTCCAGGCAGTCGATAGCGTGCGCTTGTTTCCCACGCCCATGATGAATGACTGCCAGATTTTCCAGTACCGAGGCCAGGGCCGGGGTTTCTGGCTGGTGTTCGTAGATGCGTCGAGCATGTTCCAGCAGAGGGAATGCTTTGTTATGTTGCTGCTGCGCCAGGTAAATGCTGGCCAGCCCATGCAGGCAGGCCGCGACCTCTGACTGGTCTGATTGCGCCGTGTGTTCTCTGGTTTTCAATATCCGCTGCAACCAGACTGCGGCTTCCTCAAAGCGTCCCTGGCGGGCACAGGCTTCTGCCAGATGCTCCAGGATCTTCTGCGTCAGACTGTGCTGTTCGCCCAGCCTTTGCTGGTAGATGGGCAGGAGACGCAGAAAATAGTCCCTGGCCTGCTCCCACTTTTCCAGACGCAGTGAAACCTCGGCCAGGTCTTGCCAGATCTGGTACAAATGCAACTGCTCTGTTTCTTCCCCACGCGCCTGTTCAGCGCACACGCGCTGGAGGAGTGGTTCGGCCTCGGCAAAGCGCTCCTGCTCGATTTCCAGGCGGGCGAGGTCATACAGCGCCATCGTGTAGTATGGGTGGTTCTCCAGCTTACAGCGTTCACCGAGCAGGATAGCCTTCTCGTAGCATAATCTCGCCTCTCTGTCTTTCTGCTGATGCGCGTAGATGCGGCCCAGGTTGTTGAGCGCGAGCAGCACATCAGGATGGTTAATGCCCAGCGCGTGCGTCCTGGCCATAATCGCGCGCTGCGCCAGCGATTCGGAGCTGGTAAAATGTTCGAGATGCGCGCTGATGACCGCCAGATTAAGCGAGAGGGTCGCCACCAGCGGGTGCGCGGCCCCCATGGTCCGCTCCCAGATGGCCAATCCCCTGTTCAGAAGCGGCTCGGCCTCCCGTAACAAGCCCTGTTCCCAGAGAAGCGAGCCGGCCCAGTTGAGAACAGTTCCCGCCTCGTCCAGAGAGATGGACCAGGCTTCGCTGATTGCGGAAAGCCGGCGAATATGCTCTACCAGGCGCAGGCGCAGATAGAGCGGCTCTTTTTCCGCAGAGAGGGTGAGCGAGTAGAACGCGCGCAAGGCCAGCTCTACCCGCTCCTGCTGCCAGTCCAGCGGGAGGCTCTGGCGAACCGCGTCCTGGAGCAGCGGGTGCATCATTATTTCGTCCGCCACGCTCGATCTGACGAGCAGCCCGCAGGCTTGCAGGGTCTCGACTGCTTCCAGCACAGGGAGCGAGTCTGGCCGATCAGACCCATTCCCCAGTTTTTGCAGGACAACCTCCTGCTGAAGCAGCGAGAGAGGGATGGCGGGGGCGAGAAACGCGCACAGGCGCAGTAGCTCTAACGCGCGGGTATCCAGAGAGGCGGCAGCAAGCTTACAGCAAATCTCGCTCTGTCGTATGCTACTCACTTCCGATCTGCCAGGTGCCGCCAGGTGTGGTAAATAGTCCCGGTAAGCGCGCAGGTAGTCTGCGACAGTGCAATTGTGCTCTTTCATAAAGAGACCGGCGAGATTGATAGCCAGGGGCAAGCCATGCAGTTCACGCGCCAGTTCCAGGGCAGTCGCACGCGTCTCCTCGGGCACCTGACTGAGCGGCGCCGCCTCGCTCAGCAGACCGGCCTGGCGGAGAAGAAGCAGCGCACTATGCTGCTCATCCAGTGGCTGCAGGGTCAGGCAGGGAAAGTGTTCCAGCGGCTGCGGTTCGCGTGTGATAAGGACGAGATGCCCACGCGCCTGTACACGCGGGCGATGGCGCTCAGTCGCCTCTGGCGCAGCCAGGTTATCCATAATGAGCAGAAAGTCCGGCTGCTCAAACAGCCAGTGCTCCACAGCTTGAAACACATCCGCCGGGGTCTGAGCAGGCCCGGAGCGTAGAGAAAACGTTGTCCCCAGTTCCAACATACTGGCCAGAAGAGTCTCTGGAGAGCTTGCATCTATCCAGGCGACAGAGCGATACATGTGCGCGTAGCGGGCAGCATACTCGCGTACCACCGTTGTTTTACCCACGCCAGCGAGTCCGGTCACGATCACTGCCTTCCTGTGCCAGAGCGTCTCTCTCAAGCTTTGGAGAAACTCCTCTTGCCCGGTTACGTGGGTGCAGCAACGATGAAGCACTGTGATATGCCGTGTCATGTTCATCTGGATAACTCCTGCACACTTTTTAGCGCTTGCTGACAGGCTGGGCGGCCAGTGGTGGCAACGCCCCAGGCAGCATGTTTAGGATGGCATGTCTGTTGAAAATGCGCCCCTCTGCTTGAAGAGACAATTGGGAGTGGAAAAGAGGGACACTCAGGCGGATGGATTGTGACAGGCAAAAAATGGTGTAGCGGGTATTGTTTGCCATGACGTGATCAGCGAAATTCACAGCCAGATTGTGAATCCCCCATGTTACGCTTAACTAAAGCGATTTTTTTGCTGACACGCCTGGTACGGCGGCACATTTCCCTTTTTGTCCGGGTAAAGAAGCCACATACCGTTTCAGTTCTTTCGATCATTGTAGAAAAGAGGTACAATGTCGACCACTTCTCCTCTTATTGGCCAGACCCTGGGAGATTGCGTGCTGCTGGCTGAACTTTCTGGACACGCGTGGAGCCGGTGTTATCTGGGGGAACGCGTACAGCCGGACGACCAGCGCACACTGGTTTTGTTAGAACATCTGCCCTTTCTCCAGGTAGCCACTCCGCTGGCCTGGCAAGCATTTTGCCAGCGGGTAGAAGCGTTTCAACACCTGACTCATCCTGCTCTGGTGCAGGTCATAGGATGCGGTCTGGACCCTGAGCAACAGCCGTATCTTCTCGGTCCTTACGAGTCATTGCGCTCTCTGGAAACCCTGGTCCGCCGGAGATTGCCCCGGCCCTTCTCTTTGACGCAGGCGCTGAATATGGTTCTCCAGCTTGGACAAGTCGTGCATTATTTGCATCAGCAGGGCTGGTGGCTGGGAAATATACGTCCTGAGACTATTTATCTGACTGCTCAAGGTGATTTACGTCTCCGTTTGAGCAGCCTGGAACCTCTGTATGCCAGTATCAAACAGGAGAAGATCAATATACCTGCCAGGCAACAACAGGATCAATGGGCGCTGGCAGCGCTGGCTTATACGTTATGCACCGGTAAGTCTTTGCCCTCAGAGGCAGCCGATGGCCAGACTGGGAAAGCAGACAGGCGGTCAGATGTGTTTGTGCCTCGCGAAGTGATCTCCACTCTTCCGCGAGAAGTGGGACGCGCTTTGCTCAAAGCCCTGGACCCCGACCCGCTCAGGCGTTACGGCAGTGTGCTGGCTTTTGTGCTGGCTCTCAATGGACGCATGACACAACAAGAAGGGGAGGAGCGCCCGCGTGTCAGACGCCTTTTCGGACAACACGCGGGTAAAATGAAGTCGTCGGCCATGTCTCTTGAGTCTCGTCCGCAGGCACGCACGGCGGAACTGGTCCAGGAACGCGCAGACTCTCTTTTAGAGAAAGCAGATATGTTCAGTTCCACCGGTGCTTTTGCTTCGTCGTCAGAGACGCGGGCCACATTGGCAGAGAAAGAGCATCTCTTGCCTGAGAGAGACATTACGCCACCCGCTTTACCCTGGAGCGCTGTACTTTCCTCTCCGGTTGGCGCGACGACAGCCGCGTTTGCGACGGTGCAGCATACCGCAGCGCACAATCAAATAACATCTCCGATTACTTCCTCTGTTTCCCTCGGCGCTCCCCTTGGGAAGCGGCTTCAGCGATCTCGGAGGCGCGTCTGGAAACGTCTGCTCCTGGCAAGCTCCATGCTCATCTTCGTCGCTGCCTCGGCAGGTGGGCTATGGTTGGCTCTGCGCAATCAGGGGAATGGACACATCGTCGGGAATACCGGCAAGACCCTGGCACAGCGAGCGACCGCGACAGCGGCAGTCTCGTCTTCTGTACCGCAACTGAAGGTGTCATTTCCCTGTGCCTCTCCCACCGCCTGCGGTTTTCCTGATGCCCGGAGCACTGGCGCGCCTGCGGAGATGCATTTGACCGCGCAGAGCGGGGATATCAAAGTGCAGCAAGATGGACAGA
>DASZXF010000375.1:0-2880 GCA_035546055.1 Ktedonobacteraceae bacterium | reverse complement strand
CAGGGCATAATGGCCCGCGCGAGACTGCTGCTCCCGCCAGCGCCACTCAGCCTTCAGCGGAATATTCGAGTAGATCGGCCCCAGTTGCTCACCCCAGATATGCAGCGCCTCCTCGCAGAGTGTGCCCCCGGAGAAAAGCGCGGCCAGGTAAGGCGGTTGTCCGGCCTTGAAGGCTGCGGATATCCCCCGCCGCGATGGCTCAGGAGCAGGAGCGATGGCCTGGCCGGTACTGCAGAGCGCACCGGCGAGTCGCGCTGCTTCAGTGAGCGTGGACGCGAAGAAAATCCTGCCCGCGTAGCGCTCCCGCCAGGAAGTGGGGTCTGCACCAACGAAGATCGCCACGACAGGTTGAGGACCGCTGGCGGCAGCGGCCAGCACGCGCTCAGCCACCTCTGGCGCGGGCGGCTTCGAGATCAGCACAATGACGCGCGTTCGCTCATCGGCCTGCAAGAGACGCAAACCCTGCAGCGTCGTCAATCCACCTACCTCGGCGGAGAGATCGCGTCCGCCGCAGCCAATGGCCTGCGAAATCCCATGCCCGGCCTCGGCCAGCAGCGACATCACCTGCTGCATCCCCGTTCCCGAAGCGCCCACAAGGCCAATTGATCCCTCTGGCACCACATTGACAAAGCCCAGACCCGCGCCCTGCCAGAGCGCGGTACCGCAGTCCGGTCCCATCACTAGCAGCCCGCGTTCCGCACCCAGGCGTTTCAGCGCCACCTCGTCCTCCAGGCTGACATTATCGCTAAACAAAAAAACGTGTAAACCCGCCCGCAGAGCCTGCTGAGTCTCCAGAGCGGCATACATGCCCGGCACCGAAATCACCGCCACCGCCGGCTCCTCCTGCTCTCGTCCACGTCTGGCCTCCTCCAGCGAACGCGGCTGACGGGTGCGCGCCTCTCCATCACGCTCCGTCGTCGTCTGCGTCTCGCGCAATAGCTGCGCCTCGGCAGCCTCCAGAGCGGCCCTGGCGTGTACTTCATCGCTGGCCTGAACGACAATCAAGACATCGCCGCTGCCCGGTTCCTCCGCCAGACCCACGAAAGGCGCCAGACCTGTTTCCGTCAGCGTCTGGAGATTCGCCGGCGTGGCCATCAGCGCGGCAACCTCTTTTACCCCATCCATCTCATTCAACGCGCGCGCCAGCTTCATCAGTGTAATCGAATCAAAATACATCCCGCGCTTCACACGAGCCAGATTGATCATCAGAATCCCCCTGAACCCCTTGCGCCTTGCGGCAAAATAGGCTACAATACGCCAGGAACACCTCCACAGGCTCGACAACTGGCCGGGGTCGTGAACCAGTCATCCAGGCATGGGCGTTCTCTTTTAAAAGATACCAGCGCTGGAGACACTTGACAAGTCTGTTATACTCTTATCGAACAGCCTGGTCGATTCGTCAGCGAATCAATACGGTCTGTATGTGACCGCGTAGCTCAGTGGTAGAGCACCGCACTTTTAATGCGAGGGTCGTGGGTTCGACTCCCACCGCGGTCATTTTTCTTCGATCTGTATATCAAATCTCATAATCTTTTGCCCACCTCGCTCCCTTTTCCTGATTGTAACCATCATGTATACCCCCTTCCATCTTCAATTACTGATTATCTACAATCATTATACATACATGTACAAATTCAGTATCTTCTTCCACTCTTATAACACCAGTAAAACGGCGACAGTCAAAAATCGAAACTTTCTGTTTTATGAAAAGATGGCTTATAATACAAAGACCGTGGCGCGCTCAGGGATGGTGGCTCAGAAGAGGCCGGGCGGTGAGATGGGAGGCGAGCGGTGTTGCGTTGTTACTAAACTGGCCCGGTGGCGTCGCTGGAGAAAAGCAGCGAAGGGGCTGGCAGTTCTGGCGAAGTGCAGCCGGGCGTGGCGACATATCGAGGGGTCATGCAAAATCTATCCAACTATCTGACTATTTCGGCTGAAGTTCAGGCCGCGCTGGCGGACGGGCGCCCGGTGGTGGCGCTCGAATCAACGGTCATTGCTCATGGACTGCCCTATCCGGCAAATCTGGAGATCGCGCATTCCATGGAGGCGGCCATCCGGGCAGAAGGTGCGGTCCCGGCCACTATCGGGGTTCACGATGGCCGCATCGTCGTAGGGCTTTCAGCGGCTGAAATCGAGCAACTGGCCACCGCCAGCGGGGTATTAAAAATCAGCCGGCGCGACCTGGCGGTGGCCCTGGCTACGCGCCAGCTGGGAGCGACAACTGTAGCCGGGACGATGCTCTGCGCGAGTCTGGCCGGCGTGCGCTTTTTCGCCACCGGCGGCATTGGCGGCGTGCATCGCGGCGCGGAGATCAGCATGGACGTTTCCGCCGATCTCACCGAGTTGAGCCGCACGCCGGTGCTGGTGGTCTGCGCGGGCGCCAAGTCGATTCTGGATCTGGACCTGACCCTGGAGTACCTGGAAACGCAGGGTGTACCGGTGCTGGGCTGGCAAACCAGCGAGCTTCCCGCCTTCTATGTGCGCTCCAGCGGACGCAAGCTGCAACAGCGCGTAGACGACGAGAGCACCATCGCCGCCATCGCACGCACGCAATGGGAGTGCGGTCTGCACGGCCTGGTCGTCACCTGCCCCATCCCCGAGGAGCACGCGTTGGACCCCGAGCCGCTGGAGGCAGCTACCGCAGAGGCGCTGCGTCTGGCCCGCGAACAGGGCGTGCGCGGCTCCGCCACAACCCCTTTCCTGCTTTCGCACGTCGCGAAAGTCACCGCCGGCGAAAGTGTCGAGGCCAATAAAGCCCTGCTGCTCAACAATGCCCGCTGGGCCGCCCGCTTCGCCCGCGCCTACTATAGATCATGATTTGAAATGGTATAGCAAAAAGCGCAGGATTGGACAGGTCACGCGTGACCTGTCCCATCCTGC
>DASZXF010000374.1:0-2561 GCA_035546055.1 Ktedonobacteraceae bacterium | reverse complement strand
TACGCGGCGGCAGGAGGTGCGAACAAAGCCATCGTGGAGCAATTTACGGCGACGACAGACGCCAATGGCCAGATCGCCATCCAGTTCACCAGCGTCAAAGACAATGCCAAGGTCAATGGTATTGAGGTCATAGGTGGCAGCCTCGCCACGCCGACGCCGACGCCAACGCAGGGCACGACGCCGACACCGACGCCAACGCAGGGCACGACGCCGACACCGACGCCAACGCAGGGCACGACGCCGACACCTACCCCGACTCAGAGCCAGGGTGGCGGCACGTGCAGCGTGCATTACGCCATCACCAACCAGTGGCAGGGTGGCTTTGGCGCGACGATCACGATTACCAACACCGGGTCGACGGCCATTGATGGCTGGAGTCTCTCGTTCTCCTTCCCCAATGGGCAGACCATTGCGCAACTGTGGAATGGCAGCTATACCCAGAGCGGGAGCACGGTGACGGTTACCAATGCTTCGTATAACGGTTCCATCCCGGCGGGACAGGCGCTGTCCGCCCCGCCTGGTTTTAACGGAACCTGGAATGGGACGAACGCGGCGCCCACCTCGTTCACCTTGAATGGCAGCCCCTGTAGCGTCGTCTAAGGCCGGTTCCCAGGCAGGATTTCCCCGGTTTGCTGGAAGAAGCATTTTCAGCAGACCGGGGAAACACAGTCATGGCGCTCATCTTCTAAGGAAGGAAAAAGAACGTGAGTATCCCGCATCATTTACTGCGCGTTTTACGCAAGGTAGGGATTCCAGTTTTGCTGGGAATGATCATGCTCAGCGGGGCTATCGCCGTTGGTTTTTCCCGGCAACCGGCCTATGCGGCCTCAGCCGTGACGATTAACGGAGCCACCACCTATCAGACCATCGATGGTTTTGGCGTCTCAGAAGCCTTTGGACAGGCCAATGGCATCAAAGGTCTGGCCTCTGGTCCCCAGAAGCAGGTTCTGGATCTGCTGTTCAGTCCGACCACCGGCGCGGGCTTTACGATCCTGCGCAATCTACTGCCCTCGGATTCGGGCAATACCATCGAACCCAACAGCCCCGGCAATCCGAATGCCACGCCGCAGTATCGCTGGGATGGCAGCAGCGAGGGCCAGATCTGGTTGTCCCAGCAAGCCAGGAACTATGGCGTCACTCAGCTGTATGGCGATGCCTGGAGCGCCCCTGGATACATGAAGACCAATGGCAGTGAAGCCAACGGAGGTACCCTCTGTGGCGCGCCGGGCACGAGTTGCAGCAGCGGTGACTGGCGCCAGGCGTATGCTAATTACCTGGTTCAATATGCCAGAGATTACCAGAGCGCGGGTGTCCCGCTGACCGAACTGGGAGCCTTCAACGAACTCAACTATACGGCCAGCTATTCCAGCATGCTCATGAATCCCACGCAGGCAGCCGACTTTATCAGCATTCTGGGACCGACCGTCAGAGCGGCGGGTCTGAATCCGCAGATTGTCTGTTGTGATGTGCTGGGCTGGAACACCGCCCAGAGCTATGCCACCGCGCTTGAAAACAATAGCGCCGCCAATTCGGTGTTGAACATCTTCTCCAGTCATGGCTATGGCGGCGCTCCTACCTTCCCGATTACCGGACTTGGCTCGCGTCATGTCTGGGAGACAGAATGGGGCATCTTCGATAGTCCGCTTGATAACAACTGGGATGATGGCGGTCAGAGCGATGGCCTGAACTGGGCGCAGCGCATCTATACCGGGATGACCTCGGCCAACCTGAGTTCGTTCTTCTGGTGGTGGGGCGCGGTCGGCAATGCCGGAGATAATGGCGATCTGATCAGTTTCAGCGGAAGCAATGTGACGGTGGCCGCGCGCCTGTGGGCCTTTGCCAATTACAGCCGCTACATTCATCCCGGTGCCGTGCGCATTGGCGCCAGCTCAGGGGATAGCAATCTCCACGTCAGCGCGTACCGCAATACCAATGGCAGCGTGTCCCTGGTCGTGCTGAATACGGCCAGTAGCGCGATCACCGCTTCCTATGCTCTGCAAAATATGAGTGTGGCCAATGGGACCACGGTGACGCCGTACCTGACCAACAACTCCAGCCACGCGGCTCAGCAAACCTCCACCTCGGTCAACGGCGGCTCCTTCAGTGCGACCATTCCCGCTCGCTCACTGGTGACCTATGTCTTCAATGGCAGCGGCTCAGTCACTCCGACGCCGACGCAGGGCACAACGCCCACACCCACACCCACGCAGGGCACGACGCCAACGCCTACACCCACCCAGGGCACAACGCCGACGCCTACCCCGACCCAGAGCCAGGGTGGCGCCACGTGTAGCGTGCATTACGCGGTCACCAATCAGTGGCCGGGCGGCTTCGGCGCAAATCTGACCATCACCAATACCGGTTCGACTGCCATCAATGGCTGGAGTTTGCAGTTCTCCTTCCCCAATGGACAGACCATTTCGCAACTCTGGAATGGCAGCTATACCCAGAGCGGGAGCAACGTCACCATCACCAATGTCTCGTATAACGCCTCCATCCCGGCGGGACAAGCGCTGTCCGCCCCGCCCGGTTTTAACGGAACCTGGAACGGAACAAACGCG
>DASZXF010000373.1:0-2707 GCA_035546055.1 Ktedonobacteraceae bacterium | reverse complement strand
GGCTCGGTCAGGCTGCGCGGGGTGTAATGGGTGCCGGTGTTGCGGCGCTCGCCGCCGGGGGCGGTATAGAGGGAGCCAGCGGGAATCACCAGGAACTCACCGAAGGTATCCCGGCGCAGCAGACCCGCGAAAGGCAGCACGCGGGGGGCGAGCGCCTCGCCACTGGTGGAACTCACCTGGTCGAGCGCGCGCCCGTCCAGCTTTCTGGTGAGAGCCTTCTCCAACGCGCTCGCGCTGCGCCCGGTGCGCTCGGCCAGCAGCGCGAGCAGACGGGCCTGTCCCTTGCTCCGCGCCTCCTCCAGTTCGTGCAAGCTGACTTCCGGCTCAGGCTGCTTCTCGCTGCCTTCCAGACCCAGAATCGGTTCGTGGGCGCGGCGGGCTGTGTAGTCGAGCAGACCCTCATAGACATGGCCGATCTGCTCGATATCGAGGGCGCGAAACGACTGGCGGCGTGCCTCCTTGCGTCCATTCCCGCCCTGCAAGAATTGCAGAGCGCGCAGGAGATGCAGGACTGTGCGGTTGTCAATGAGCAGAGGCTCGGCGGGCGTGTCGAGCCAGCTCGTGCCGGGCTCGCGCCCTTCGAGGAAGGGGAAACGATCAGGATCAAAAAGATGGCCACCATAGGCGGGCAAGCGCATGTCCAGATACTCAACGCCCCCATAGACCACGCGGAAGGTTGCGAGCAGGCGGCTCCAGGCATCGTGGCGCAGACCCAGCACCTCCTCGCCCTGCTGATCGGCTTGCTCCTGCAACTGCTTATACATAGTCGAGATGGCGTAGTTCGCGTCGTAGAGCTCATCCCCCAGCAGCAGCATCTCGCGCTCCTCGGCGCAGAGCAGGAAGACCAAACGCATCATGACGGTCAGGGCCGCGTTGTAGACCTCCTTCTCGCTCATCTCTCGCAACAGAGTGCGCTGGCTATCTTTGTCCAACCGATCAAGCGTCCGCACCAGCGTCCCCACAGCCAGGCGAACCTGCGTGCCCAGCTGCGTCGTCACCTCCTCCTGCTTCTCCCGGCTCTCCGCCAGCAGAGCTTCCAGGCGCTCGTCCTGAGCCACACTAAAAAAGCGCTCCATCCCCAGCAACGCCCGGAAGGCCCGCAGGGTCAGCGGTTCCTCGCTCCACAGGGCGGCTTCCCAGGTATAGTAGCCCGTCGTCTCATCGCGGGGAGCATCCACCAGCATCCACTGTTCTCCATTGGTCACCAGCCCCAGCCTGATCCCCGTATAGCGCAGTAACTCCGCCATGCGTGTGGCCGGCGAGGCCTTCCAGTGACGCTCGGGTACCACCTTCTGCAAATCCTGTCGCTTTTCATAGAATTGCACCAGCAGCCTCGGCCCGCCCTCATAGGGCGATTGCACCACCACATCTGGCCGCAGCGTCTCGCGCTCTTCAGGCAGCGCCCTGCTCAACGTCTCGGGAATAGCTTGCCCGCTCAACAGCGTCTCGGGAACAAACTCCAGCACCTCTGTCAACACAAAGCGCAACCAGGTCTGATGCATAGCCGACTCCAGTTGCAGACTCTCCCGATTATTCAGCCACTCCTCGTAGGCCTGTCCCAGCTCACGCCGTACCTGTGACTCATTCTCCGCTTTCGGCAATCCCTGAGCAAAATACTTCCCCAGCACCACCTGACTCAAAAAAGCCCCGGAGACATCCATCAGAGAGATCCAGGTGCTATGCTGCTGAGCGGCAGATTGTGTGCGCGTGCGCGTGGCGGTTGACATGGTTGGACTATCCTCCATTACTAGTGGTGATTACCTTGACGAATTGAGCAAGCGCCCTGTTGTTCGAGAGAGCGTAAATGGATACCACTGATCATCGGGCTGCCAGGCGCTGCAGACAAGGTTATCTTCTGTAATAGAAGTGATTTCTACTCCATCCAGACCCAGATCAGGGTGTTCCCAGCGTTTTTGTAGTGTGCTGTCGAAACAAGATATTCCGTCAAGCGAGCAGACAAACAAATCTTCCCCATCCGGGTAGAACCCGTTGAACCAGCCGGTGAAAAAACAGGCCTGCTCCTGCTTTTCAGTCAGCGAGATGAAGTGGATGCGATCAGATGATCCGATAACCAGCCAGGAGTGCCAGAAGAGAGCTGGCGTGGCCGGGCAAGCTGCGGATATGCCATACACATTCGCCACCATATAAGGCTCCAGATTGCGTTCAACCCAGCAATATAAGCCGGGAGTGCCCAGACCCCTTGGAACATCTCCCACGTAGAGTGGCTCCATTAATGTCCAGGGGCGCTCGATGAATCCGCTTACATGCAAATCGTATATATCATTCTGATACAAGTATGAGCTTGTCATCTGCCTGAAAATCTCCCACAATCAGATATATCTTTCCGGCACAATATACATCACACTCACAGGAAAAATGCGCGCCTGCGATTTCGCAAAGCGCTTCTGAATTCGTTCCACTTCTCGCTCGATCTCTTCATCGATTTCGGCGGCACGTGTGGCGAGGGCAGCGCGGTCGCTGTCGAACTGGCGGCGCTCATCGGGGCTGAAGCCAGGCAAGGTGAGCTGGTGGGGATCGGAAAGAGCGGTCAACTCCTGTTCGATCTGCTTCTTCAGTTCGGTGAGAATCTTGCGGATATCGTCCTGCTCTTTGGCGGCGCGTTCGTCCAGTTTTTTCCGCAGACTCTGTACACGCCTCGTCTTGCGTTCCTCCAGGGCACGCCTCACCGTGGGCTCCAGCTTCGGCC